>NZ_NFIL01000015.1:0-67560 GCF_002161755.1 Flavonifractor sp. An4
CATCACCGCCGAACTCACCGCTCACCTGGAGGACCACCGGGACGCCCTGCTGGAGGCCCGCCCCGACCTGACCCCGGAGGAGGCCGAAGAGGCGGCTGTCCTGGCTATGGGTGACCCGGAGGAGCTGGGCCGGGCTCTGAATGAGAGCCACAGTCCCCTGCTGGGGTGGTTCCAGATCTGGTTTCAAGCGGTGGTGTGGCTCTTGTCGGCCATCATTATAATATTTTGCCTGTTCCACCTGCCCGGCACCTTGGAGAACCTGACCGGAAAGCCCGATTCTGTCAGCAGCGATCCCGCCCTCTACTTTGAGCGTCATGTCCACCCGGACAATCTGGTGGCTCAGTATGAGACCAATGCTGTCTATCAGGACCCGCCCTATACCTACACCATAAAACAGGTCGGTATTGAAAACTACTCCGGCGCCCGCTATGTGGACTGTATCCTCCAGGTAACGCAATCCAATCCCTGGCTGCGCTGTCCCGCCTTTGGCTATGACTTGTGGGCGGAGGACGATGTGGGCAACCGCTATCCCTCTCCCCGGGAGTGGCAGGCTCTGGACGAAACCGTCTTTTCCAGAGTGCAGGTCAGCACCCCCATGGGTGATTTCCCCTTTGCCACTCACTACTGCCTCACCGTCACCAATGTAGACCCGGCAGCCACCCAGTTGGCCTTCCGCTTCGACCGCTATGGAGAGGTCCGCCTCTCCCTCACCGTTCCGCTGAAGGGAGGCGAAGCAGATGGCTGAACGTCCTATCTCCCAGCGGGGCCGCAAATGGCGCCTCCTGCGGGACGCCGTGATCCTGCTGCTTACTCTGGTTTTCCTGGCTGTCACCCTGGATTTCCCCATGTTTACCGCCAGACAGGCCCTGCGGGCCACTCAGACCCGGTATTACTGGGAGGACGGCCAGGTGGTGGCCGATCTGGGGTCCGGTCCTCTCTATGACCGCCAGTACCTGCTGCGCATGGGAAACTGGTACGCCTGGTGCGGTCTGTCCCGGGAAGGGCTGCTCTGGGATTCCGGCACGCTTGTGTCCCTTTACCGGGACCCGGAACAGCCGCTGAGTGCCGTCACGCCCCACAATCTGGGGGTTGTTCTGGTGTTGGCCGGTGACCCGGACATTGTCCAGGTGGAGGTGGAATACCCGGTGTTGGTCTCTGAGTCGGACGCCGGCATGGTCTATGGCCTGAATACCCTCCGCCAGGGCCCGGCGGCAGATGGCTGCTTCTGGTTTCAGCTCACCGGGAACCTGCTCCCCGCCTATTATATGGACCGTATTCGCCTCCGTGGCTACGACGCCGACGGAAGGCTGATCTACCAGTCCCCTGAACCGGAATCCTGGACGACTCGTTATGAACTGAGGTGAGTGTATGTCCTCCAAAACCTTTGATAGTTTCTGCGATCAGGTGTGTGCATCTATCCGCTGGCCCCCCGCCCAGCGTCTGGCCCGTGAGGAACTGACCGCCCACCTGGAGGACCACGCCGCCGCGCTGGAGGAGAAAGGGATCTCTGCTGAGGAGGCCGCAGTCCAGGCCGTGGAAGCCATGGGAGATCCGGAAGAGATCGGACGCCAGCTGGACCGCTGTCACAGTCCTCTGCTCCCCCGGCTGTCCAAAATCTTTGCCCTGTGCGCCTGCGCCCTCTTTCTCATCGGCTTCTGCGCCAGCGTTCTGCATCAGACTGGTTTCTTCCGCTATGAAACCGTGCTGCTGCCCACCCCCACCCTGCCCGGCTGGGACGATGGAGACCTGCTCTGCGAGGGAGATGCCCAGGGCGGCGGCCATATGGGGGGCTATACCATCCGGGCCAAAGACGCCGCTCTGGTCCACCGCCCCAGCACCAAATTCCGCCCCTCCATGCTGGAAATCCAGGCCGCTGTCACCGTCTCCCACTGGCAGCCCTGGCTGGACCACCTGACCCCCTCCATCCCCGCCGTCTGGACCGACTCCGACGGCGCCTCCGGTACGGTCTCCTGTTGCCCCATGGCCTCCACCCTTCTGGCTCAAAACTGGTATCTGGTTCTGGAGGACCCCACCCCCGGCTGCAGCTGGTTCTCCGTCACTCTGGGCAGGCCCGGCGATCAATGCACCCTGGAAATCACTCTGGATAAGGAGGTGCCTCCGGCATGAAACACTTTCGCTATTACATCCTGCCCCGCCTCCTGCTGGTTCTGAGTATCATAGCCGCTCTGTTCTGTCTCTTCTTCCTGTGGCTTTCACTGGATGCCCCGCTCCCCTCCCCGGCCGCCATCTGCGCCCGGATAGATCGGGAAAACTACAGCTCCGGCGGCGAGATCGTGGCCTCCGGCCCCATCGATATGACGGAGGAAGGGATCATCATCAAAAGTGATTATACCGACCGGGACTGCTGGTGGTTCATACGCCGCAGCGGCGATCGCTTTCAGCTCCAGGTGCTGGAGCGGCTGGCCGGGTTCCTGTGGCGCCCATTGGACCGCGCTACCCGTGGCCGTTCCTATCAGCTCTCCCTCCAGGATCAGCCCATCGGATGTACCTTTGACATCACCCAGCTGACCTCCCTGGATGGCTTCTCTGGTATGGATGCCTCAAAGGTCATTCCCATCCTCCTCTGTGCGGACCCCGCTGTGGTGCGGGTGGAGGCCCAACTGGTTGCCCTGTCAGAGGAGGACTTGGCAGATCCACAGGCCGCCATCGCCCAGCGCGGAGTCTCCCCCACCTTCACCAAGGCGGGAGACGGAGTATGGGTAGGTCCCTCCCCCTATGTCCTGATCCCCTGGGTATCCTCTGACAACAGCGGCCATCTGGTGGCCTTCTGCCAGGGCTATGACGCCGACGGCAATCTGGTCTGCTCCTATGATCCCACCAAAGACAGGGAATGAGGTGAATCCGCCTTGTGCCAGCCATTTGAACAATTCTGCGACCAGGTGTGTTCTGTCATCCGACTGCCGCTGGCAAAACGTCTGGCCCGGGAAGAGCTGACCGCTCATCTGGAGGACCACGCCGCCGCACTGGAGGAACAGGGCATCGAACCTGAGGTAGCCGCCCGCCGGGCGGTGGAGGCCATGGGAGATCCCTATCAGATCGGCCATGAGCTGGACCGCTGCCACAGCCCCCTGGTCCCCGGCCTGACCGCCCTGTTCACCGTGCTGGGCGTCATGCTCATTCTGGTCAGCACCGTGGCCAGCGGCCTGCATCAGACCGGCCTCTTTGCCCACACCTCCCTGCTCCCGCCCTCCTGCACCCTTCCCTCTCAGCCGGACGAAACTCTGGTGATCTCCGGCTCCGCCTCCGGCAGCGGAACGGTGGGCGGCTATACCATCACCGCCCACGACGCCGCCCTGATCCGCACGCCGGATTACCCCAACCATCCCCAGCTGGAACTCCAGGTTTCCCTCTCGGTCTCCCACTGGCAGCTGTGGCTGGATAACCTGGAACTGTACGAGGTACCGTATACCTGGATCGACTCTACCGGCGCCACCGGGGAGGCCTATTGCTTCACCTGGTCCACCTCGCCTCTGGCCACCGGCGGGTATCTCGCCATCGCCGATCCCACACCCGGCGCCCAATGGTTTACCGTCACCCTGGGCAAGCCCGGCGACCAGATCATACTCCGCATCGATCTGGAGGAGGAGGTGCCGCTGTCATGACTCATTTCCGCTATTATACCCTGCCCCGCATCCGCTGGGTCCTGAGCATCCTGCTGCTCTGCCTAGGACTGCTCTCCGCCTGGATCGCCTTGGATACGCCCCTCCCCTCTTCCTCCGCCGCGTGTGAGCGCCTGAACCGGGAACACTATGTGATAGATAACACCATCCTGGCCTCCGGCCCCATCCAATACCAGGAGATCCAAGGTGACTATGTACCAAAAAACACCTGGTGGTTTGTGGGCCGTCAGGGGGACACCGTGCAGTTTTATACCCTGGACCAGCTGGTCGGTTTCCTGTGGCGGCCTGCGGATACCCTTCCCTTTTGGCAGCTGGATCTCACCCAGCTGGAAGATCCCATTTATTGCAATCTGTTCGGCTCTTGGCCCGGTTTTGACCTTGCCTTTGAGGCCACCCCTGTGGTGATCTGCACCGACCCCAGGGTGGTGCGGGTGGAAGCCCAGCTGATTTCTCTGGGTACCAGTGAGCGGGCCGATCCCCAGGCCGCCATAGACAGCCGCGGCGTCTCCCCTACCTTTACCCAGGTGGCCGACGGCGTGTGGGCCGCTCCCTCCACCCTGGCCCCCGGCCCATCCGATGACAGCGGTGCGGCCTGGCTGGCCTGGTGCCAGGGCTATGATGCCAGCGGTAATTTGATCTGCCAGAATTCTCCCACTTCCTGACCTGCTGGAAGCTCTTCCAATGATTGACTTGAAGTCCTCTTGATGCTAACATTGCCTTGGGTGGTTGGTCCCTCTGTCCAACCACCCAAGATGAGATGAAACAGGAGGGCGGTCACGTTGAAGAAAAGCCAGTGGATGGGCCACGGGATGGCCCTGATCTGCGTTGTGGTCTGGGGCTCCACCTTTATGGTGAGCAAGGGCCTGATGACCTTTCTTCAGCCCGTCCAGTTGATGCTGCTCCGCTTCATTCTGGCCTATCTTCTGCTGTGGGTCCTCCATCCCAAGTGGTATTTCCGCTGGCGGGAGGAGTGGCGTTTCCTCCTGTTGGCCCTGTTTTCCAACACCCTCTACTGTCTGGCGGAGACCAACGCCATCACCCTGACCCAGACCTCCAACGTGAGCATCCTGGTCTCCACGTCCCCCATCTTGATGGCGCTGCTTCTGGCGGTCATCCGAAAAGAGGAGCACCTGAAACGGGGCCAGATCACCGGCTACGCCGTGGCCTTCGTGGGCGTGGTGCTGGTGGTCCTCAACGGTATGACCGCCCTCCATCTGCGGCCTCTGGGAGACCTGCTGGCCCTGTCTGCCGCCGCCTCGTGGTCGGTCTACTGCCTGCTGCTGCGCCGGTGGTCCCCGCTGTACGACGGCCTGCTCATCACCAGAAAGCTGATGTTTTACGGCATCCTGACGGTGCTTCCTCTGGTCCTGCTGGACGGTCATCCCATTCCCTTTGAATCGGTGTTCACCTGGGAAAATGGGCTGAAACTGATGTATCTGGGCTTTGTGGGCAGCGCTCTATGCTACCTGTTCTGGAATAAGGCCACTCAGAAGATCAGCGTGCTGAAAGCCAGCCTGTACATCTACATGGTCCCCCTGGTTACCCTGGTGGTCAGCGCCGTGGCCCTCCATGAGACCATCACCGTCACCGGCGTGATCGGCATTTTCCTGGTGATTGCCGGCATGGTCCTGGGCACGCTTTAAACTACATAACCAACAAGAAGCACAGACGGTCAAACAGGCCGGTCTGTGCTTCTTCTGTTTGTTCTCCCCACCGGCTGTTACTCCACCATCTTCTCCAGTTCCTCCCAGGTGGGTCCCAAAGTCTCGATCTCGCCCCAAGTGGAAAACTTCTGTTCCATCAGTGCCCAGGTGATATACCAGTACACATATTCTACGCCCAAATGGGCGGGCAGAATGCTCTCAATGATCTCCCGCAATTCTTCAAACCCATCGGGGATTCCGGGTACATCAGGGAAGTAAACCTCTACCGTCCCCGCCTTTCCGGTCTCTCTGGCCTGGGCATTGATGCCGCAGCCTTTCAGGTTGTCATTGATGGCCGCCAGAGTGAAGCTGTCTCCACCGATGCGGAGCAGGGCGGCCAAGGCCGCCCGCCGCATTTCCAGATCGGCGGTCACCGGCCGCCGGGTCAGCAGGCTCTCCACAGCCTCCAGCCCCCGGTCCTCCGCCGTGGAGAGCAGCATCTCCCGCTGGATCTCCTCCAGACCAGCTTCCACGCCGTCCAGTGCCTGACCCTGGGCCTCCAGCTCCCCGCCGTTGGCGGTGCCCTCCAGTTCATAAACCCGCAGGGGCCGCAGCAGGTCCTTCAAATATTCCGCGTAGCCGCTCATGCCGTTCCCTCCGTCCGGGTGACCGAGACAGTGTTCAGTTGGGGCAGTACATCGTGCTCCACCGTCACATCGGCGGCGGGGGCGGTAAGGGTGTAGTTTTCCACTCCGTCCACCTCATAGATCAGCTGGCCCAGCTTAGCCCGCAGGATGTTCTGGCCCAGTCGCTGTCCATTAAACCAGCTCCGAATGGCCTGCTCCACATTCTGCCGCACCGTATCTCCATCCCGGTTGGCCGCTGTCTGGATCTGAGCGGTCACATCCACATTCTGTACCTCCGGGGCACGCACCTGCACATCCACGGCGATCTCCCGCCGCTCCTCAAAATAGGCCTGCAATTCCCCCAGCAGTTCCTCATCGGGCACTCCGGCAGCGGTAGCCACAACCACATCCACCGAGCCCACCCCTCTGGGCCGGGATACCACCGCCGCAGCCGCCACCTGAGGAAAGGACATGGCGCTCTGCTCATAGTAGGCGGCGTTTGCTCCGTTGGGCATCCGTTGGAAGGTCTCCATCACTCTGGCCCGCAGGGTCTCGTCGTCCTCCTCGTCCAGGCCGCCGGAGAAGCCGTCCGGGTTGGTGCACCGGCCGATCCCCACCGGGGCCACTGCCATGGCCCGGATGGCGCCTGCCGCCACATTGCCCGCCGTCCCCGGCTCCAGGGCGGTTGCCGGGGCGTCCACCTGGGTTTCACCGGCCTGGAGGGTAACCTCCTGGGTGGTCTCAAAGCGGATCAACCCCGCCGTCATACACACCGTCCCCGCCGGGATGGTCAGATCAGCCTGGGCGGCACTGTCCGTCTGGAAACGAATGGTCCCCTCCGCCGCCACAGCCTCACGGCGTTCCAGGCCCCGCAGCTGGGCGTGCTTGTCCAGATATTCCCCCTCCGCACTCTGGGGAAAGCACTGGCGGTTTACCCAGTCGGCCTGAATGTACAGGGCGTAGATCTGGGCAGCCACGGCGTACAGCCGCACCGCCATATCTCCGTCTCCGGCCAGAGCAATCCCCGTCTCTTTCTCAAAGATGGCCGTCATCTCTCCATAGATCTCGTCAATGGATCTCACCAAATCCCTCCCGTCTCAACCGTCAGCTTCAGCTCCTCCCCCTGCCAGGTCAGCGCCACCTCCATGGTGCCGTCCTCCTTCAGGCTCACGGCAGTCACCGTCAGGTCAGGCTCGTCCTCCAGGGCCTGGGCCACATATTGCTGGGCCAGGTTCTGTCGCTGGGCGGGCTTGCAGCGGCCCAGCTGGTAGAGCTGGCTGCCCAGGTTGGGCAGAAAGGGGAAGCTGCCCCGCGGGATGGATAGCTTCCACAGCACCCTCTGGAGCAGCTCCTGGCTGCCCTCCGCCCGCCGGTAGCCGCCCCCCTCGTCGGGCACATAGTCGCCGTCCCTTACCATCAGTTCCATCTGCTCACTCCCTTGTCATGACCTCCTTGCCGTTGACCAGCAGTTTGCCGGTCACGGACACCGTGCCGTCCATGCCCAGGCGAATGGAGGTGCCTCCGCTGTAGAGCAGCACCTCACCTTCTGCCACGCCGTACTCCTCGGCACACCGTGCCCCCGCTACGCAGGGGGCCTCACCGTCGGCGCCGGTCTTGAGGACCAGCACCTGGTCACCCCGGGCTGGACGCCATACATAGCCGCCGGGGGCAAATACCGGCAGGTCACGCCGCTCGCCGTCCAGGCATACCCCTGCCGGGTCGCCCCCCAGGGTAACGGTGCCCACCTGAGAACCTCCATCTTTTCTTCTACGCCGCTGCTGCTGTGCCAGCCACATCTTGTCTCCCTCCTACTTCAATGCCGCCGGGTCCCCCAGCACCAGCCGGGTGTAGGTTCCCTTCTCGTCCATTCCGCTCACCATTTCCGCTACCCGCCAGGTACCCCGACCCACCGGTTTGTTCAGGCGGACCTCTACCAACTCCCCCGGCCAGGTCACAAAGGCCCCGGGCAATTCCAGCTCCAGCTGCCGCAGCTCCTCCGCCGACCGCTCCAACTGGTAGCTGCCGGAATAGCGCATGGTCTGATAGCTGCTCTTCCCCGGCATGGTGAGCACCCTCCGGCACCGGCCGCCCCGCCGGGCGAAGTCCTCGTTTTCCACCGTCTGCACCGCTCCGGTGGTTCTGTCCCGCACCAGGATCTGGGACAGAACACCGTACCGCTGATCCCGCAGGGTAAGGGCGGTCACTCCCGTGTCCTCGGACAGCACCAGCTTCTCCCCTGTCTCCCAGGGGGTGACCACCAGCCTCCCCAGCCGATCGAACCGGGGGGTAATCCCGCCGTAATACCGGCAGAACTCATAGACCACCTGCCACTCGCTGCTTCCCACCGCCACGGAAAAGCCGGGCACGGCGGTGAGTTTGGCACCCGGCGCCGCCTCCACCCCGTAGGGCGTCACATGGTCCCGCAGGATGTCCTGCCAGGTGGCTACCTGGTAGTCCATACCCAGAGCCTCGTTGTCCAGCAGCCGGGCCGCCATACCTCGACCGGATATGGTCAAAAAGCTGCCCTGTTCATCCCAGCTCCGCTCGCACTCGTCCACCAGGCCGGTGAATACCCGCTGGCCCCCCTCATCGGCGGTAAAGCTGACCGCCTCCGCCAGCAGATCCTCCTCCGGTTCCCACAGGCAGCGCACCTCGAAGCTGTCGCAGGGGGTGCCCAGCCCATACTGAAACTTCCATTCCGTTATCTGGGGCAGAGCGATCTGACTTCCGTCCCAGCAATGCAGTACGGCCTCCATCACGCCACCCGCACTTTCTGCCCCGGGTAGATCAGGTTGGGATTTTTGATCTGGG
This sequence comes from Flavonifractor sp. An4, assembly GCF_002161755.1. Classification (NCBI taxonomy): domain Bacteria; kingdom Bacillati; phylum Bacillota; class Clostridia; order Eubacteriales; family Oscillospiraceae; genus Flavonifractor; species Flavonifractor sp. An4. The sequence continues at coordinate 8,722 of NZ_NFIL01000015.1, forward strand.
GATTGAGGGCGATAAGGTCTGTCAGACTCACTCCATACCGCCGGGCAATCCCCCACATGGTGTCCCCCCGTACCACGGTGTACCACCGCTCTCCGGTGGAACCAGTCTGGGCAGTCCCTCCCGTCGTTCCGCCAGAGGTGGTGGTCACTCGGGTACCTGTGCTGTGCCCACCAAACTCCTCCCAGAAGGTGAAGGTGTACTTCACATAGTCGGCTCTGGGCTCCTGACTGAGGGAGAGCTCCACAAAGTAGGCGTTGGCCGTCTGCCACACCGGGTGGACCAGGATACCCGGCCCCTGGTTGTAAAAGACGGTGGCCAGCTTCTTAAACTCATCGTAGGCCCCCTCCCCCACAAACTCTCCTTCTCCCCGCATGATGCGGTAAGAGGGTCCCAGATCCTGCAGGGCATAGTGGCCGAAGGGCACCTCCCTGGCCCCCACCTTCCGCTTGAAGGAGATGGAATACACCCTGGGATTGTGGGGCCATACATAGTTTTTATAGCGCATTGCCGCCAGTCTCACAGCAGTTGAAACCCCCCGTCAAATCTTCGTGCGTCCCGCCGCACCAGCCGGTCCAGCCGCCGCAGCCCATCCTGACCGCCGTTCTGTTCTCTGCCCGGCGGCTCCAATGTCACCACTTGGGTCTGCCGCTCCGCCACCGGAAGGCCCGCCAGGCTGATCCGTACCGCCTGATCCAGCTCCCGGACAGCCTCCGTCCAGGCCCGGTCAGTCTCCGGCCCGCCATTCGTCCGGCGCTCCCCGGCCTGATCCAGCACATCTAACCCCACCATCCACCGGAGGATATCTCCGCCGGTGACAGTTCCGGAACCGCCCGCCGTCAGAGGCAAACCGGCCCCGTCCCTGCCCTCCAGACTGGACAAGACAGCTTCTTCCGTGTTCTCTCCGCTCTGTCCGGCCTCTTCTTCTCCCACAGCAGGGAGGGGGACCCGCACCGGGCCGGTCTTCCAGACCCCGTCCCTTTCCTCCCGCTCCAGCTGCTGCTCCAGCAGCTGTCCAATATAGTCGATCATGCCTGCTCCCCCCGCATCAGCCGTTCAAACCGCTCCTGATCGAAGGAGGCGTTCTGTCCACCCATGGTGGTCCCCGCCGGCTGTCCGCATACCGGGCAGCACACCTCCTCCGCCTTCTGTCGGCAGGAGGGACAGAGCTGCTCCAGCACTTCCTCCCGGTCCAGCATCAGGTTGAGCGCGCACCACAGGTAGTCTCTGGCCTTCATTTTTTGGGCCCGTTCCTCCGTTGGAAGAGCCCCAAACGTCTTGAGCACACGCCAGCGAAGGCGCTCATAAGGCGTATGCTCCAGGCTTTTTTTATGGGTTGGGTCTCCTCCTCCCCATCCTCAGGGGAGGGATTTTCCGCCCGATCCAGCTCATCCCACAGCCGGGCCAGGTTTGCCACCTCCCGGGCGCTGAGATGTTCCAGCACCGCCCGGCCGGAGGAGAACAGGGGCTTGCCGTTCTCCTCCAGGGCGCGGGCCAGCAGGCAGGCATTGGCGCACAGAGCCCGCTCCCCTTCGCCCTGAGCCAGTTCCTCCCCCTCCCGGCGTGCCTCCAGCACCTCCAGGGCGGAGAGCAGCCGCAGCTGGGTGCCGTCCTCCAGGGTCAGCCGGTCTTTTCGATTCAGCAGGGACTCCATCTTGCAGTCTCCCCCACTCATACCGCCGTCTCGATCCGCTTGGCCGCCACCACCGTGATCTTTTCCACTACCATAGCCCCCAGAGCACCGGTCTCGCCGATGGCGCTCCACTGGCAGCCGGAGTAGATGATCTTCCGGTCCGGCTTACAGATCACCAGGCTGAAATCCTCCAGGTCGTGGAAGTTGATGCCGTCCCGGATGGCCTCGTCGGTGGCGTACAGCCGGGTCAGCTCCAGCACGTGGCTGCGCGGACCAGGAATGGTAGCCACCGGCTCCTCCTCGCCGAAGGCCTCCACGCTCTGGCTGGAGCGGGTGGTCTTGGCGGTGTAGCTCTGGACCACCGCCACCTTTTTCCCGTCGATCTCCAGGTAGATGTCGCTGCTGGTGGGAAAACCAGAAATCTTCATGCCGTTGCCTCCTTATACCGTGATGTGGGCGGTGAGCCAGATCTGATTGAGGCCGTGGGCCACCGTAAAGGTAAAGTCCACCAGACAGACGGTGGGATTTTCCGTGTCCGCCTCCACCGTCACCTGATCGTAGCCGGTAATGATCTCCCTGGCCAGCTTGTTCTCCAGCTCCAGCACCACCTGGGAGCGGATAGCTCCCCGTGTCTGCTCCGTGTTCTTGGTCCTGCGGAACTTGGCCCGCAGGGAGTTGCGGATGGTGGGAATCACGTCGTCCACAATGCGGATGGTGGTCAGTTCCCGCCAGGTGGCATCCTCCGCCTCTCCGGTCTTGGTACGGGTAGTAACGCCCCGCACCACGCTGACCACGCCGCTCACATTTTCCAGGGGGGTAACGCCGCCCCGCACCAGGGTATCGATCTCGGTGTCAGCGTACCGGGCCTCCATCCCCTCCAGGCCCTTCAATTCCGCGCCGCCCAGAGGGATGGCGGGGTCGCTCTCTCCGGCAATGGCCCCTGCCACGGCAGCGGCGGCCAGTCCGGTGTCGTCTCCGGGGGCCGCCAGCACCACCCGCTCGCTGTTAAGCCCTTCCGCCCGCTGGACCAGGGCCTCCACATTCTCGCTCTGAGCGCCGCCCACCACGGCAATGCGCTCCCGTCTGGCCTGGGATGCGTCACAAACGCTCTGCCGCAAAGCCTGCTGGACGGTCAGTTCCGTGCTGTCGCACACCACCACAGAGATATCCTCCTCTGCCGCCAGCAGGTCAAAGGCTCCCTGATAGTCTTCCTGGCCGCTCACCGGGGCCGCCACCACCTTGGCCGCGCCGTTGCGGAACAACACCTGTACCAGCTTGGTCAGATTCTCCTCCTGCCCAAACTGGGTCACCGCGTCCTCATAGCGGTTAAGGGTATACAGCTTGCCACTCTCCCCCTCGCTGACCAGGCCCACCAGGCCCACCGTACGGCCGCCACCGCTGCCGCTGATCACGGTGGAGGCGTCGTAGCTGGAGTACACTCCAGGCCGTTCATGGATCGTCATACTCAAATCCGGCTCTCTCCTCTCACAATAAAGTCCAGGAAGGTGCCGCCCTCCTGGGCCACCGCATACAGGTAGCCCCGGCATACCGCCTCCACCGTCCGGTGGTAGAGGCCGGCCCCCTGGTCAAATTCCGTCTCTCCGCAGGAGAGCTCCTGGAGGGTGAGGCCGGGAGGTCCCTCCCGCTGCAAGGCCTCAGCCATCCGGTCAAAGGTCTCCTGGATGCCCGCCGCGCCGCAGCCCTGGGGAGCGTACAGGTCCAGCCCGAAGGTGAGGACGATCTTCCTCCCGTACAGCTCCTGCCACTGGCCGCTCTCCTGGTCGTACCGCTCTCCCAGGTAGTCCCGGAACCCCTCCGGTCCCCCCTGGCAGGCCCGGAGGGAAACGGCGGTTACCACTCCATCTCTCCGAGCCCGCCTCATCTCCGGGTAGGCGCATTGGGCGTCAATGCCCTGCTCCTGCAGATAGTCCGCCATCCGCTCCCGGATCGTTCCAAACTCCATTGCTCTCCCCCGCTTCCCACAGTCTTTCCACCCGTCAAAACACTCCAGGTCACGCTCAATCTCTTACCGCCAGCAGTCCCCACCAGTACACCAGTTCCTCCCCCAGGTATACCGGCTGGGCACTGCGCACCGTAAAGGTCTGGTCTCCCCAGGCAAGGTACCCGCCGTCCAGCTCATTCAGAGCCATATCCGGTCCGCCCAGACAGATCCACCGGTCCTGCCGCACCAGTCCCAGAGGGGTGGGCTGCCGCTGGAAGAAATCCGCCCCCTTCTCCAGGACGGGCTGGAGGAAGGCCCGGCACGCCGTGCCCTCCTCCTGTCCCTGCCGGTAGAGGGTGATGGTCTGACCATATCTGGATAAAATCCGTTCCCAGCGTCCGGTCATCCCTCCACCCCCTGGAACAGGAACCCCCGGTCTTTCAGATAGGGCCCCAGCACCGTCTCGCCCTGGAGCCGGAGGGCGGCGGAGCGCTCCCGATCCTGAACGCAGTCTGCCTCCCGGATGGTAACGCTTCCGGCAGTAAACTCGGTCCCGCCGCCGTACTGGCCTCCGGCCAGCCCTGCCAACGCCACCCAGGCGCACCCCAGCACGAAGGCCGGGCCGCAGTCCTCCGGACTTACCCCATCCCGGAGCCGTCCGGTCATCTCAGTCTCCGCCGCCCGGCACAGGGCCTCCAGGGCCGCCTGCTGGCCGTCGTCTACATGACCCAGACTCTGGGCCATGGCCATAATCTCCTCAATCATTTCAGCTTCAGCACCTTGGCGGCATCGGTAAACAACTTGGCAAAGCCGGAGATGGAGGTGATAGCGGCCCGCTCCAGCTGGCGATCAATGAGCTTGTCATACTCCACCATCACGTCGGAGCCCTGCACCATCTCCAGAGCGTAGTTCTTGTCCAGGCCAATAAGCTGACCACTCTCCAGAGCGGAGGTGCGCAGCAGGGTGGCCCCCAGGGGGGTGGCCAGCTTGCCGGTACCCTGGAAGTTGAGGCCGGTAAGGGGATTCTGGAACTCGTCCATCTTAAGCAGCTGGCGCATCATGTCGCCGGACACCAGCAGGGTGTTCATCTCGTAGGGGTCAAACTGGGCCCAGAAGTCCACCAGATCGTCGTAGGTCAGGGTACCGGAGGAGCCGCCAATGGGGTCGGAGCCCACGGTATACTCCTTGGCGGGGTTCTCGTTGCCGTCGCCGTGGAGAAGCACATCAATGGCATCCTCCAGGTGCATCCGGTTGATGTGGGCGCCGATCTGCCGCAGGGTGACGGAGAACAGGTCCAGCTTCTGATAGCGGATGGCCTCGTAGGAGGCCACCAGCATCCGGCCCCGCTTGTGGAGCTTGACCAGGTTCTCCTGGGTCTTGACCTGGGTCTGGGGGATGGTGGCGCCCTCCTCCACATGGCGCAGGGCCTTCTGGTCATCCTCGGGCACAGAGGCAATGGAGCGGTAGTCCATGCCATCGAAGCGGGTGACGGCTGCGGTGATGTGGGGCAGCAGGTCGGCCTCCTCCATACCCTGGCGCACCGACCGGGCGATGTACTCGGGGAAGAGGACGGCGGACTGGCTGGTGGAGAAGAACTTTTCCACCACGTCACTGCCCGCACCCTTCACCTTGATGTCAAAGCGCTTGAGCTGACGCTGATAGGCGTCCAGGCCCTCCAGAGGAGTGCCCTTGTACTGCTCCGAGGGATCCTCCCGCTCCAGCACCTGGGTAAAGGTGCGGCCCGCCTCGTTGTACATACCCTTTTCCAGTCTCAGATTATCAAACCGATAGCTCATATTCCCATCCTCCCTTTCTTACAAACAGATCACGGCCGCGTCAGTCTCCACCCGCACCACCAGATACTCGGTCCCGGTAGAGGTGTCCAGCTTCACGCCGCCGGAACCGTCCGCGGACAGCTTGCACCAGCCGGCGGTAATGCTGCCGCCGCTGGCAGGCACCTTTACCAGTCCGCCCAGCTGGATGGCAGCATATCCGTCCTCGGCGGACAAGGCCACGCCGCAGAACTTCTCGCTTGCGGAGCAGGCACCCACCGTGCCGTCCTCCGTTACCTTGACCACCTGACCGGCGGCCACACCCTCGCCGCAGGCAAAGGTAGCCACCACTTCGCCGATACCTTCAAAGGAAATCTTGCTGCTCATTTTTCTACTCCTTTCTTTTCGTAGGAGCGACCTTTACGGTCGCCTGTCCCCTTCTCAGATCAAAAAGGCCCCGTCTCTGTTTTCGGCCTGAATGGGCTGCTCCCAGGCGGGCAGTTGGGTCTCCACGCCCCAGGCCTTGTCCACCTGGACCTCAAAGGCCTTCTTCAGCGCGTCCAGTTCCGGCTCCTCCAGCTTCCGGACAATGCCCTTCAGCGTCTCCTGCTCCAGGGCCAGCCCGGCCACGCCGCCCAGGCGCACCACCTCATCCTTGAGCTGCTGGAGGTACTTGCGCCCCAGGGCGGCCTCCCGCTCCAGCTGTTCCATATCCTGTCTCATGCTCTTCATCACCCCCGCGTTTTTCTGGGCCGGCACCGCCACAAAGGACCACTCGTAGGCGTCGGTGGCGTGGACCAGATCGGCCCAGCACAGCTTGCCGCCGTACTCCCTGCCCTTCTCATGGGCGCACCGGCTTCTGTCATGAATGTTCTCCCCGCAGATGGAGCATCTGGCCTCCTCCACCGCGCAGCCCACGCTCACTTCCTTCTTGATGCCGCCCTCGATCTCAGCAATCAGGTCCTTGTTGCTCTCGGTCCGCAGCATATAGGCGTAGCCCTTCAGGTAACACAGAGCGTCCCCCGCCGCCGTGAGGACGCTCTCATCCCGCACCAGTTCGGTGCGGTAGATGCGGGCGGTCTGTCCGGCGGCGCTCCACTGGTGGTCGAAAATACCGCTCTTACCCACAAAGAGGGGGGCCAGCTCCTCCAGAGTCTCCGCCGGGAACCGCTCCCCGTCCCGATCCACCTCATTGTCGCACAGCCGCACGGCGAAGGTGTATACCTCCTCCTCTGTCAGCTTCTTGCGGCTCATGGCGTTGATGAGCCCCAGCTCGGTCTGGTCCAGGGCGGCGTTCTGGTCCACCCCGGCCTGCTTGTTGATGTTCATACCGTCTCTCCCTTCTCTCTGGCCTCGTTGTCCATCTCCACGGTCCTGGCCTGCTGGCGGTAAAGCTCTGCCCGAGCCTCCTCCACCAGGTCCTGGAGGTTCACATCCTCCCAGTCCACACTTACCTGAGGCCGGTAACCGTGGAGGGTGAGCCATAATTCACAGATCCGCTCCACCACCGGCTCCAGTCCCCGGCGGATGGCGGTGATCTCGCTGGTCATCATATCGGCCTGCTGGGTACTCATCCGCTCGGTGGAGGACCAGGACAATCCCAGCAGGAAGGGCGGGATGCCGGTGCGGGATACCAGCTGTTCCAGGATCTGCCGTACCGGCACCTCGCTGTCCAGCACCTGGTTGTCCGCGCCGATCACTTTGATGTCCACATCGCCTACCGCCACAAAGTCCCGGACATTGCCGTGCTTGCCCGCCTGCATGGCGGCGGACCACTCCCGGGCGATCTGGCGGCTGCGCTCCTGCACCATGCTCTGATCCAGGGGATTGTCCCCCGGCTTGTATACCACCGCAAAACGGACATTGCCCATCCGCTCCCAGTTCATGCCCATGGCCTGATAAATTTTGAGCAAAATTTCAGTCAGGAAGGGCATGGACCGCAGCAGACTCACCCCATAGGGGCTGTCCGTCTCAGGCTGAAAGGGGGTGAAGAGGAGCAGCTCCTGCCGGGGCAGTTCCCGCATGGTACCGTCGGTCCCCCGGCCCCAGATGGCAAACTCCATGGGGGTGGCCCCCTCTTTGATCTCGATGTCCGCCACATTGCCGCAGAGCAGAGCGGCAATATCTCTCCGCCTGCGGTCGGGCACGATCTCCCCTACCGCCCGGCCGCAGGTAAGCATGGAGTCCAGATAGCAGTCCAAAAAGGACTGGATACCCCGCTGACCCCGGCCTGTGTTCACGTGCTGGAGGAACCAATCCAGCTCCTCCTGGGCCCGTTTGTCTCCGCACTGCACAATCACCCCGCCTGCCAGCCGGATCAGTTTCCAGATGGCGGCATCCACAATGGGCACCGCCTCCCGAATACTGCGGTAGAGGGCAATCTCTCCCTGCTGCAGGGGCACATAGCCGTCCAATACGCCAAAGGGATGCCTGCCGCCCTCCCGGATCTGGACCGCCAGTCCGCCGCTCTCCGGCCCACTTTTCTTATGGAACAGTCCCATAACCACACTCCTTTTTCTCAAAACCGCTCCCGCTCCACGCACAGCCCTCCGAAAAATCCGCCCTCGCCTCCCGCCGCCACCGAGGCGGCGAAATACCGGATGTCGTCCATGGCGTGGTCGTGAACCTTTTGTACCCGGTCCCCCACAGCCTTCTCATCCCAGCAATAGAGGGAAAATTCCCGGATGGCGTCGGCGCAGGGCGTGCAGATCACCAACTTGCCCTGCCGTAACAGATCGGCGGTCACGCGGATACCGGCCAGCACGTCGTTATTGGCCTTTTCTACCCGCCAGCCCTGCCGCCGCAGCAGCTCGATAAAACTGGCGGCGGAGGGGTCGATCACCACCCGCCGGATGGTCCTTCCTCCTGCCAGCTGCTCCAGATCCCGGGCGTACTCTCCGTCGGTTTTCTGCCTGCCCTCCCGCCGGGAGTCGTAGTAAAACTCCTTGACCCGGTACCACACTCCATCCCGCAGACCCCACAGGCCGAAGGAAGAGGGATTCACCGTCCCGTAGTCGCAGGAGATGCACCACTGTTCCATCTCCCCCTGGGGCACAGGCTTCACATAGCTCTCATCAAAAAAGTCGTATACCCGCCCCTCTGCCGCCGCCCACTCTCCCAGCACGAACCGCCGGTAGAAGGTCCCGCTGAAGTTGCGGGTATACCGCCGGATGACTCTGGGGGAGAGGGCTGGGTTGTCCTGCATGGTAAAGTGGAGGTAGAGGGCATTGTGTTCCTCCTTCTTCTGGATCCACTCCTTGTAGAACCAGTGCTCCGGCCCCTCCGGGTTGCAGGAAAACCACATCCGGCTCCCCTCTACCGAGCACCGGGCGCAGGCCTGCTCCACAAAGGACCGGGGCATGAGGGCCACCTCGTCCAGCAGCACCCCCGCCAGGGTGATGCCCTGGATGAGGGCGGCACTTCCCTCGTCCTTTCCGCCGAAGAGGTAGAAGGTATTCTCCCGCCCGCCGAAGCGGACGATGATCAAATTTTTGGACACCTTCTCCTCCCACTGAAAGCCCAGCTCCCTGAGTACCGGTAGCAGCCCACCCAGCAGATTGCGCCGCAGACCGGTGACCGTCTTGCCGCACAGGCCGAAGGCCTGACCATGGAAGGTCCGCATGGCCCAACAGAAGAAGGACAGACCCATACACATGGTCTTGCCGCTGCGTACCGCCCCGTCGCAAATTAATGCTTCCCTGTCCCGCACTTCCGGGTCGCACCACCAGGTGAGCACCTGCTTCTGCTTGGGGGAAAACGTCCGAAATTTCATCTATCCTCCTCAGCCTTCCGTTCCCATGCCTGAAAGAACTCCGCCTGCTTGTCCTCCTGTCCGTCAGAAAGCTCCACCAGCAGTTTGAGTACCGTCAGCCGATCCACCAATTGAATTTCCACAGCTCCTTTGTCGGTACGTTTGAATCCAGTGAGCGCCGTCAAATCCAGTCTGTCAATTTCTCCCACTTCTCCTTCTTCCAAAAAGGCCAGCTTGACCGCATCGTTGGCCTTGCACTTGGCCAGTTTCTCCATCAGTTCCAACAGCCTGCCCCTCTCACTGTCCACCGCACTCACTCCTCACCCTTGGCGTCCCAGGGCCAAAAGTTGGATGTTTGCGTACACCGAAGGAGAAAAAAAGTCAAAAAAAATTTGGAACCGCTCCGGTCATCCCGGAGCAGCCCCAAATTTTGGTTTATTTACTTGTCTGTGTTACCGGATCAGTCGTCCCGGTCGGCATCCCAGTCGATGATTACACCGGTAACCGCGTTGATGTCGCAGTCGTACTCCATGTTGCCGTTGCGCATCTCCACTTCGTACACATACCGGCCGTCGTCCCGGTCCAGTTCGCACTTGACCACGGTGGTGCCGGCAGGAGCCTTGGCCAGGGCAATCTCCTTGGCCTTGGCCTCAGTGATGAGGTCGTCCTGGGTGGCGGTGCTGCTGCCGCTGCCCTTCAGGGAAAAGTCATCCCACTCCCGGTCATAGGAGAGCACCGCGCCGCTGGTGGCGTCGATATCGTAGTCGTACTCCGTGTTGCCGGCGTAGAACTCCACCTCATAGTGTACCCGGCCATCATCCCAGTCCAGCCCGGCTTTCACAAAGATGGCGTCGCCGGCCTTCACGCCCGCATGATTGAGGGCCGCATTCTTGGCCTGTTCCACGGTAATATAGTTGGAGGCGCCGGGAGTGGATGCAATATACTGGTCCTGCGTGGTAAGCACAGCAGTATAGGTGGCGGAATCGTAATCCACCTTCAGACCGGCGGCCTCGCAGATGGCCCGAACGGGGGCGTAGGTAGTACCGTTATAGGAGAAGAGGGGTACCTCATTTCCATCGGCGTCCTTGGGCTGGAACCGTGCGCCGTTCAGGGTCACCTGAATATCGTCCTCAACCTTAATGGTTCTGGTAGCCGCCATGGCGGTAACTCCCAATCCCACTGCCAGAGACACAACCAGCATACCGGACACAAAGCCTTTTCCAAAACCTCTTTTCATCTGAAAAACTCCTTTACAATGAAATTTATGATTTACTTCATGGGCCTCACCGGCCCTTCTGCCTATACAATGGTGCAGCCCGTCCAAATATTGCACAGAATCTGAAAGTTTTTTATTTTTTATTTTCCCGCGAAAAAATCTTGACTTTTTCCAAATATCTTATATAATAATAGGGCTTGTTTGTGACAAGCCATCCTTGCTCCCGCAAAGAGCGGGGGCCATATGTCCATAAGGAGGTGCAAAGAAAATGGCAAAGCTCAGCGGTAACTACGAGGTGGTCTACATCCTCAATCCCAACCTGGGTGAGGAGGCCACTGCTGCCATGGTGGAGAAGTTCAAGACTCTGGTGGAGCAGAACGGCACCCTGGCTGAGGTCGACGAGTGGGGCAAGCGCCACCTGGCCTATCCCATCAATGACCTGACTGAGGGCTACTACGTGCTGATGACTTTCGAGTCCAAGCCCGAGTTCCCCCGCGAGCTGGATCGTATCCTGCGGATCACTGACGGCGTGATGCGCTCCCTGATCGTCTGCAAGGACGAGTAAGAGAGGAGAGGCTTCATGCTGAACCGTATTATTCTCATGGGTCGTCTGACCCGTGACCCTGAACTCCGGCACACTCAGACCGGGACGGCTGTGGCCTCCTTCTCTCTGGCTGTGGACCGGGACTTTAAGGACAAGACCACCGGCGAAAAGGCCACCGATTTCATTGATATCGTGGCTTGGCGTCAGACGGCGGAATTTGTCTCCCGTTTTCTCACCAAGGGCCGTATGGCCGTGGTAGAGGGCCGGCTCCAGCTGCGTGACTGGACCGACCGGGACGGCAACAAGCGCCGCACTGCCGAGGTGGTGGCCGACAACGTGTATTTTGGCGACTCCAAGCGGGACGCCGAGGGCGGCGGATACAGCGCACCCTCCGGCGGCTACGGCACGCCCGGCGGCTATGCGCCCCCCGCGGCCCCTGTTGGCGGCGGCTATTCCGCCCCTGCCGGCGGCGACCAGTTTGCCGAACTCACTGAGGATGACGGCGAATTGCCCTTCTAAACCGAACACAGCGGCGGATGCCGCATCATAAAACAAGCCGGACTATAGGCCCGGAACAAGGGAGGTTTTCCAGTTATGGCTATGGATAGAGAGCGCCCCCGCGGCCGCAAGCGCCGCAAGGTCTGCACCTTCTGTGTGGACAAGGTGGAGCACATCGACTATAAGGACGCCGTGAAGCTGCGTCGGTTCCTGTCCGAGCGGAGCAAGATCCTGCCCCGCCGCACCACCGGCACCTGCGCCATGCATCAGCGTCAGCTCACTGAGGCCATCAAGCGTGCTCGTCAGATCGCGCTGCTGCCCTTCGTGACCGACTAATAGCGTCATTGAACAGCCGGGCCAATGGCCCGGCTGTTTCTTTTTGCTCTGACCATCCTCCAGTACCTCTGTAGGGGCCGATGCCCACATCGGCCCGTCTCTTCCCTCCCGAAACACCTTGACAGCCCGTCCCGGTTGTCATAGAATATTCCCGATGCAAACATCCCGGTGTTTTGTCAAAACCGGAGGTATTACATACAAATCAGACGAAGGAGAACAGACCTGTGATCGAACTGAAACACTTATCCAAGGTCTTTCCCACGGCGGACGGGGACTTTGAGGCCCTGTCGGATATCAACCTGACCATTGGGGACGGGGATATCTTTGGTATCGTCGGCATGAGCGGCGCGGGTAAATCCACCCTGGTGCGCTGCATCAACCTGCTGGAGCGACCCACCCAGGGAGAGGTCCTCATCGACGGAGAGAACCTGATGGAACTCTCCCCTGCCCGTCTGCGCCAGACCCGCCGGTCCATCAGCATGATCTTCCAGCAGTTTAACCTGCTGATGCAGCGGACCTGCCTGAAGAACATCTGCTTCCCCATGGAGATCGCCGGCGTCCCGGCGGCGGAGGCCAAAAAGCGGGCTCTGGAGTACCTGGACATCGTGGGCCTGCCCGACAAGGCCAATGCCTACCCCGCCCAGCTCTCCGGCGGCCAGAAGCAGCGTATTGCCATCGCCCGTGCTCTGGCTTCCAACCCCAAGATGCTGCTGTGCGATGAGGCCACCTCCGCTCTGGACCCCACCACCACCCGCTCCATCCTGAAGCTGATCCAGGACATCAATAAGCGCCTTGGCATCACTGTGGTGGTCATCACCCACGAAATGGCGGTGGTGGAGGAGATCTGCACCCATGTGGCCATTCTGGACCACGGCCATATGGTGGAGACCGGCACCGTGGAGGAGGTTTTCTCCAACCCCAAGACCGAGGCCGGCCGCAAGCTGGTGTTCCCCGAGGGCGCTCATATCGACCAGTTCCCCGTAGCCAGCGTGGTGCGGGTGGTGTTCAACGGCGGCTCCTCCTATGAGCCTCTCATCGCCTCTCTGGCCATCGACTGTGGGGTCAAGGTCAACATTCTGGGTGCCGATACCCGCAACGTGAACGGCAAGGCCTTCGGCTCCATGCTGCTTGGCCTGCCTGAGGACAAAACCGAGGCCGCTAAGGCCATGAACTATCTGCGCGCCCAGAAGGACGTGACTGTGGAGGAGGTGCCTGATTACCATGGCTGATCTGCTGCAAAATGAAGAGGTCCTCCGTCTGCTGGAGCTGAGCAAAAACGGCCTGCTCTTTGCCATCTGGGAGACCCTGTATGTAACGGTGATCTCCACCTTCTTTGCCTATGTCATCGGTCTGCCCCTGGGTGTCATCGCCGTGGTGGGTGAGCCCAATGGCGTACTGCCTCTGCCCCGTCCGGTGATGGCAGTGCTGAATTTTGTGATCAACATTCTGCGTTCGGTGCCCTTCCTCATCCTGATGGTGGTGGTTATTCCCCTGTCCCGGCTGATCCTGGGCACCTCTATCGGCACGGTGGCCACCATTGTGCCTCTAATCGTGGCTGCCTTCCCCTTTGTAGCACGTCTGGTGGAGGCCTCTCTCCGTGAGGTGGACAGCGGCGTGGTGGAGGCCGCCCAGTCCATGGGCTGCTCTCCCTTCCAGATCATCACCAAGGTGATCCTGCCTGAGAGCCGTCCCTCCCTGATCTCCGGCTTCACCACCGCCTTCATCACCATCCTCAGCTACGGCGCCATGGCGGGCGCCATCGGCGGCGGCGGTCTGGGCTCCATGGCCCTGAATCTGGGCTACCAGCGCCGCATGAATATCATCCTGTGGGTATCTGTGGTGGTGCTGGTCATTCTGGTGCAGATCTTCCAGTCCATCGGTACCCGGGCCTCTGTCCGGCTGGATAAGCGTATCCGCAGCACAGACCGGAAGAAGAAGCTCAAGACCAACCGGGCGGAAAAGTCCGGAATCCAATAATCATCTGTTTGGACGGGGTGCGTAAACTTTTTGGTATGCGCACCCCGTTCTTTTGTCGAAACTGTCTACTTGACGAATGAGTGAGGGAGGCATATACTAAATGCAACCCAAAGGGAACTGAATAACGCCCCTCAAACGCAATGAAGAGAAGAGTAACCAGAAAGATACGGCACAGAGAGCCCGGTATGGTGGGAACGGGTACGGAAGGTTTTGGTGAAGATGGTCTTGGAGCGGCGCACCGACTACCGTTTGGTATAGGCTGCGACGGGAGCGCCCGTCAGCGCGCAGGAGTATGACTGTACTCCATAAGGCCCCTGTCGTGAGGCAGAGGTGAAACAAGGTGGTACCACGAAGCGGAAAGCTCTCGTCCTTGAACTTTATTCAAGGGCGTTTTTTTGTACTCTGATTTGGGTAACACCTGTGAACATGAAAAGGAGAAATGTACCATGAAGAAGCTTGTCTCTCTGCTCCTGACCGGCGCTCTGTCTTTCGGCCTGCTGGCCGGCTGCGGCGGCGGCAACTCCGGCTCCGCCAACACCCCCGCCGGTAATTCCGAGACCCCCTCCGGCAACTCCGAGACCCCCGCTGTGGAGAACACCGCCTCTCTGGAGGGCACCACCATCAAGGTCGGCGCCACTCCCGCCCCCCACGCTGAGATCCTGGAGATAGCCAAGGGCATCCTGGCTGAGCAGGGCATCACCCTGGAGATCGTGGAGTTCAACGACTACATCCAGCCCAACCTGGCGGTGGAGAGCGGTGAGCTGGACGCCAACTACTTCCAGCACATCACCTACATGAACGAGTTCAACGTCAGCGACGGCACCCACCTGGTCAGCGCCGCTGAGATCCACTACGAGCCCTTCGGCCTGTATGCCGGCAAGACCGCCAGCATCGACGAGCTGGCTGACGGCGCTCAGATCGCCGTGCCCAACGACACCACCAATGAGGCCCGCGCCCTGCTCCTGCTCCAGCAGGAGGGCCTGATCACCCTGAAGGAGGGTGCCGGCATCACCGCCACCAAGGCCGACATCGCCGAGAACCCCAAGAATCTGGACATCGTGGAGCTGGAAGCCAGCCAGCTGCCCGTCCGTCTGGGCGATGTGGATATGGCCGTCATCAACGGCAACTATGCCATCGACGCCGGCCTGAAGGTTTCCGATGCTCTGGCCGTTGAGTCCGCCGACGGCGAGGCCGCCCAGGCTTACGTCAACGTGCTGGCCGTCAAGGAGGGCCACGAGAACGATCCCGCCATCCAGGCCCTGGTGGAGGCCCTCAAGAGCGACGAGGTCAAGACCTTTATGGATGAGACCTACGAGGGCGCCGTTGTCCCCATGTTCTAATCTTTCCAGCATCTAAGCAAGGCCCGCCGGATGGTGGGCCTTGCTTATTGTCCAAAATTCCTATTGAATTCGTGGGATTTATGTGGTATGCTGATAGCAACCTGAGAAAAAATGATGGGAGGCAATCTACCATGAAAATCGCCCATTCCATTCCTGAATTGATTGGCAATACCCCCCTGCTCCGTCTGGAGCGCTTTGCCCCCGGCGGCGGTATCCTGGGCAAACTGGAAAGCTTTAATCCCCTGTCCTCCGCCAAGGACCGTGCGGGACTGTATATGATCCGGGCCGCTGAGGAGGCCGGCCTGCTGAAGCCGGGTGCCACCATCGTGGAGCCCACCAGCGGCAATACCGGCGTGGCCCTGGCCTATATCGGCCGCCAGCGGGGCTATCGTGTGGTGCTTACCATGCCTGAGACCATGAGCCAGGAGCGTCGCTCCCTGCTGTCCGCTCTGGGGGCGGAGCTGGTACTCACGGAGGGTGCTAAGGGCATGAGCGGTGCCATTGCCAAGGCCAAGGAGCTGCTGGAGGCCGACCCCTCCGCCTGGATGCCCGACCAGTTTAACAACCCCGCCAACGCCAAGGCCCATTATGAGACCACCGGCCCTGAGATCTGGCGGGATACCGATGGCACGGTGGACGTGTTGGTGGCCGGCGTAGGTTCCGGCGGCACCATCACCGGCGCGGGCCGTTTCCTGAAGGAGCAGAATCCCAACATTAAGGTCGTGGCGGTGGAACCCGCCGAGTCCGCCGTTCTGTCCGGCGGCCAGCCCGGCCCCCACAAGATTCAGGGCATCGGCGCCGGCTTCGTCCCTGGTACCCTGGACATGGGGGTGGTAGACGAGGTCCTCCCCGTCCCCGGCGCGGAGGCCATTGCTGCCGCCAAGGAGCTGGCACGGGCCGAGGGTATTCTGGTGGGCATCTCCTCCGGTGCCGCCGCCTGGGCGGCCCGGGAGCTGTCCAAGCGGCCCGACTTCCAGGGCAAGACCATCGTAGCCGTTCTGCCCGACACCGGCGAGCGCTACCTCTCCACCGGCATCTACGCATAAAAAAGAAAGGGCGCTGCTCACGCAGCGTCCTTTTTTCTTTCCTCAGCGTTTTGGAACCCCCAGCAGCCACAGGGCTGCGCCAGGGATGGCGCATATCTGAAGGCGGAGCACAAGGAATACCAACTGGCGATTCATGAGCCATATATACGCCGGGATCTGAGGAACTTCTACCAGCGCATCATAGGGCACACCCAATGCGGTCTGGATCACCTGGATCAGTCCCACCACCAGCGGCGGAAGCAGCAACACCACATATACCGCCAGCAGAAGCAACACACCCCGCCGGGCCCAGGCCATCCACGTCCGCTCTTCCGGCGGCCGGATCACTCGCAGCAGCCACAGCCCCTGAAGGGCACACCAGCCCAATATCAGCCATAAGGCGGGCCTCAGCAAACCGTTGGTAAGGGCGGTCACCAGCACCGCCCCTACATTGCCACGCTTTAGCATCTCATTCAGCCACGGTGCAGGAAGCGTCAGCAGCAGAAAAATCGCCGCCAGGGTCAGACAGCCCACTGCCAGCCGCTTGGCCTCCCGCTGCTTGTCCTGCTCCACAGGCAGGCCGTACAGCACCTGATTTACATCAGTCTCCAGCGCCTGGGCGATCCTGACCAGCATCTCAATGTCCGGCCTGCTCCTGCCCGTCTCGTAGTTAGACACCGTCTGTCGGGTAACAAATAGAGCTTGCGCCAGTTCCTCCTGGGTCATGCCCTTTTTCTCCCGCAGCGTCCTGATGTTCTTTCCAATATCCCGCATATCCGCTCACCTCGTCTACAGGATAAGCCGGACCTTCGGATTTGTCACGCAAAGAACCTTTTACATAGGAACTCAGTCGGCGTTTTCGCAACTCTCCGGACACTTCTCCTGATGCCGGCGGACCAGATCGGCCAGGGTCACATGATCCACCACCCCGGACACCGCAGCCTGGATCTCCCTCCAAATCTCCACGGTAACGCACCTGTCTGCCCGTCCGCACCGGCACACATCGTCGGCATCGGCACAACTCACCGGAGCCAGATTACCCTCCAGCACCCGCAGGATCTCGCCTACCGTGTATTCCTCCGGCTCCCGGGTCAACAGGTAGCCGCCGCCGGCGCCCCGCACCGAGCGCACCAGACCAGCCCGAGAGAGCTGGGTCACAATCTGCTCCAAATATTTGTCGGAAATATCCTGCCGCTGGGCCACATCCCGCAGAGGTACCGCAGTACCGTGGCTATGGAGCGCCACGTCCAGCATCAGCCGCAGGGCATATCGTCCCTTGGTAGAAATTTTCATACGATCCCTCCTGACTTTTCAAATATAATACCATAATACTGGTAGGATTTCAAGCAAAATTTCCCCTTGACTTTCGCACCAAAAAGTGCTAAAGTCTCTTTCAAAGGAAGGAGCGTGCCCGTCATGCTGAAGCGTACCGGTTATGGATACGGCTATTACCGCTGCTATTTTGCCAGCGGTGTTTCTGCCTGCCCATAACCGGCTGACCGGGTTTCGTTCTGATAACGGACGGAAAAGATCCGCAGCTGCCTTTGGGCGGCTGCGGATCTTTTGTATTTGGAAAGGAGAACACATATGGTCGTTATTATGAAGCGGGGCTTTACCCCCGAGGAACTGGAAAAAGCCATCCTCACCATGGAGGAGGGCGGCGTCAAGGTCATGGTGTCCAAGGGCGCTGAGACCACCATTTTGGGTGCCGAAGGCAATGCCGACGGCATTGACCAGGAGAAGCTGTCCCTGCTGCCCGGCGTGGACCGGGTGATGCGGGTCACCGAGCCCTATAAGAAGGCCAACCGGAAGTACCACCCGGAGGATACGATCATCGACCTGGGGGGCGGCGCTCTGGTGGGCGGCGAGAAGCTGGCCGTCATTGCCGGTCCCTGTTCGGTGGAGAGTGAGGAGCAGATCGTGGGCGTGGCTCAGGCCGTCCAGGCCGCCGGAGCCGCCGCCCTGCGTGGAGGCGCCTTCAAGCCCCGCACCTCCCCCTACTCCTTCCAGGGCATGGGCAATGACGGCATCCGGCTGCTTCAGGAGGCCCGCGCAGTCACCGGCCTGCCCATCGTCACCGAGATCATGTCCACCGACAACGTGGAGATGTTCGAGATGTGTGTGGACGTGATCCAGGTGGGGGCCCGCAATATGCAGAACTTCGACCTTTTGAAGCAGCTGGGCAAGACCACCAAGCCCATCCTGCTCAAGCGGGGACTCAGCTCCACCATTGAGGAGTGGCTCATGTCCGCCGAATACATCATGGCCGGCGGCAACGAAAAGGTCATCCTGTGTGAGCGGGGCATCCGCACCTTCGAGACCTTCACCCGCAATACTCTGGATCTGTCGGCAGTGCTGGCGGTGAAGCAGCTGTCCCACCTGCCGGTGGTGGTGGACCCCTCCCACGCCTGCGGCAAGGCCTGGATGGTGGAGCGGATGAGCATGGCGGCCCTGGCTGCCGGGGCCGACGGCCTCATTGTGGAGGTCCATAACGATCCTCCCCATGCCCTCTGTGACGGGGCCCAGTCCATCACCCCCGCCCAGTTTGACGCTCTGATGGACAAGCTGCGTACCCTGGCCCCCTGCGTGGGCCGTACCCTGTAAAAAGGAGAGTCCCGGTATGAAAAAAACACTTGTTATCGTGGGTCTCGGTTTAATCGGCGGCTCCATGGCTCTGGCCCTAAAGGGCTTTGAGGACTATGAAATCGTAGGCGTGGACGTGTCCCAGCCCACCCTGCGCTACGCCAGCGAACACGGCGTGGGCGACCGGGTCACCGAGTACGCCGCCGATGTGATCCCCCAGGCCGATGTGGTGGCTCTGGCCCTTCATCCCCAGGGCATCCTGGACTTTCTGCACACCTACAAAGACCAGTTCAAGCCCGGCGCACTGGTGTGGGACGTGTGCGGCGTTAAGTCGGCCATTCTGGAGGGAGCAAACTGTCTGCCCGACACGGTGGACTTCATTGGCTGCCATCCTATGGCTGGTACTGAGTTCTCCGGCGTGGAACACGCCTTTGCCGAGCTGTTTCAGGGCTCTCACTTCCTGCTGATCCCCCGGGAAACCAGCCAGCCGGAGCACCTGGCCCTGTTGGAACGTCTGGCCGCCTATATGGGCTGCAAGGATGTCCACCGCACCACCGCCCAGGCTCACGATGCCCTCATCGCCTATACCAGCCAGGTGATGCACATTATCGCCGTGGCGGTGTGTGATGACCCCACCCTCTTTGATTGCAAGGGCTACGAAGGCTCCTCCTTTCGTGGCTGTACCCGGGTGGCCGCTCTGGATGTGGGACTGTGGACCCAGCTTTTCTCCCTCAACCAGCCCGCTCTGCTGGAGGTACTGGACCGGCTCATCGGCAATCTTCAGTCCTACCGGGAGGTGCTGGCCACCGGCGACCGGAAGGCCCTGGCAGAGAAGCTGGCCTTCTCCGCCGCCCGCAAACGGCAGATGGACCTGCCCGGCCCCGATCTGCTGGAGTAAATCAAAAGGACGTGCCTTTGAAGCACGTCCTTTTTGATTATTGGTATTGGAAGATGTTCATGTCCTCCAGGGTCAGATCCTGGTCGTAGGGGTTGATGAGCTGATTGACGGTCTCCAGGGTCTCCTCCGGGTAGAGCTGATAGCAGTATTGGCCCCAGCCTGGATAGTAGGTGTTTCCGTCTCCAGTGAGGGTAGCACTGGTCATGCCGTTCTCAAAGTCAAAGCCCAGAGCAGGCTCCGCAAACCACAGCATCTCACCAAACTCCAGGTTGGTGTTCACATACTCCAGGAAGATCTCGATATAGCGGTTAATCTTCTGGGGGTTAGACAGCGCTTTTTTCAGAATGGTGCCGATCAGCTGCTGCTGGGTCCTGGTACGCCCAATGTCGTTGTCCGGATAGGCGGAGTAGATGTTGTTGGGATAGGTGCCAGGACCATCGGAGTTTTTCCGGCACCGGGCCACGTTAAGCACGTCCTGCCCGTCCAGATGCTGGAGGCCCGGCTCATAGTGGATGTGCAGATCCTGGGTGGGATCGTCGTAGGCCATGTGGACGGGCACGTTGAACTCAATACCCCCCAACTCATCCACCAGCTCCTTGAATCCATCCATGTTGACTCCCACATAGAAGTCAATGGGGATACCCAGCATATCGGAAATGGTATCCCGCAGAACCTCGATCCCCTGCTGGTAGACCGCGTTCAGCTTGCCGCTCTCCACCAGGGTATCTCTGGGGATGGATACCATGCCCACCGTCTGCGCCACCGTATCGTAGGTACAGACGATCATGGTATCGGCATTGCTGCCCACCTGGTCCTTGGCCACCAGCAGAAAGGTATAGGTATAAGGTTTCCTCTGCCGGCCTGTGGTGGGCTCGGCACTGGTCCCCGGCTGAGCAGGTTCCGGCGTGGGCTCCGCCGCCATTTCCGGCTCCTTGGCCAGCAGCTTGTAGACGCAGAACAGCGTCACGATCAAAGCTGAGATGACCACAAGGATTCCATAAAAAATCTTCGCCGCCCGCCGTGCCGGGGAAGTCCGGCGGCGGCGTTTCTTTCGGTGTGTCTGGGCCACTGAGGCGCGCCCCTTTCTCCAATCGCATTATGTCAACAAACAGTATCAGTATAGAGGAGAATGGCCCATCTGGCAAGTGTTTGCCGCAAATTTTTATCAAGTTGTCAGATTCTCCCCTCCCAGTGGAAAGACAGTGCCCGCCGTCAGCAGCTTTTCCCGCAGATCCGCCCGGTAGTCAGGCTGTGCCGGGTCCAGGCTGTTGACCACCACCCCGTCGCTGCCCGCTCGGGCAGTGGAGTGGATGTACCTTCCCTCCCCCAGATAGAGGGCGATGTGCCCCGAAAAATAGAGCAGATCGGCAGGGCGGCAGGCCTCCAGAGGAATGGGCCGGACCGGGTACCCCGGCACAATGCGGGCATCCCGGTAGAGAAGCACTCCACTGAAAAACCAGGACATGAAGGTAAGTCCCGAGCAGTCGATCCCCATGGGGGACTTTCCGCCCCAGCGGTACTGGGTGCCCAGATAGCTCCTGGCCCGCCCCACCACCCTGGCCCGGAGCTGTTCCTCCGGCAAATCACAGGGTTTAGCGCAATATTCCTCCAGGAAACTACCTTTTGTATAGCCTTTCCGTCCATCTGGCAGTTCGATCAGCCGCCAGCCCTCCGGAACAGCTTCCTCTATGGCAGCGACCAGACTGCCCCGGGGCAGGGTAGTCAGCACCGGCCGCTCCACCTCCGGCCCGGCCAGTATATCGGCAAAGGGAGCGGTCACCACCATTTTCCCCTGAAGGGGCCATTCCCCCGCCGGGGCCAGCTGCTCCCGCCGCACCCAGCCAGAATAGCCGTAGTGGGTACGGACCCGCCACCAATCCCCCTGGGCTTCCTCCGGTCCATAGACCGGCCAACCCATCAGGATCTCGTCCACCCGTTCTTTCTCCCCACCCGGTCCCGCATGAAGGGGGCAGAGGGGAACTGCTGCAACATATATCATAGGCCCTCGCAATCTCCACCCATTTGTGGTATGCTGAATGTACGGTTTATGGGACAGTAAATATGATAGTCTAACTGGTAACACGGTAATAAAGGGGGTCGCTTCCATGCCGAAAAGCGCCAATCAAAAGTTGAAACTGCTCTGTCTGTGCAAGCTGTTGTGGGAGAGCACCGACGAGGAGCACACCCTTACCGTCCCTGAAATCATCTCCCGTCTGGAGGAGTGGGACATCAAGGCCGAACGGAAGAGCATCTACTCCGATATGGAAGCCCTGCGCCAGTTTGGGCTGGATGTGCAGTGCCGGAAGGGCCGCTCGCCGGGCTGGTTTTTGGGGGAGCGCCCCTTCCAGCTGGCGGAGCTGAAGCTGCTGGTGGACGCGGTCCAATCCTCCCGCTTCATCACCCAGCGGAAGAGCAGCCAGCTGATCCACAAGCTGGAGTCCCAGGCCAGCATCCACCAGGCCCGTCAGCTCCAGCGCCAGGTCTATGTGGACCGTCGGGTAAAGACCATGAACGAGAGCATCTATTACACCATCGACAAGCTCCATACCGCCATTGCAAACCGGAAAACTGTGACTTTTCTCTACTTTGAGTATAACGTCCGCAAGGAAAAGGTGTTCCGCCATGATGGCCGCCGGTACACCGTCTCCCCCGCCGGTCTGATCTGGGACAATGAGAACTACTACCTGGCCGGCTATGACCACCGTTCCAAGGAGCTGCGCCACTACCGGGTGGATAAAATGGCCGATCTGGCCGTCACCTGCCTGCCCCTCACCGGGGTACCGGAGCACTTCGATATGGCAGCCTATGCGGGAAAACACTTCGGTATGTTCTCCGGCCGGGAGGGACAGGTTACGCTCCGCTGCCGCTCCGGCCTGGTGGGCGTGGTGCTGGACCGCTTCGGCCTGGATGCCATTCTGGTGCCCGACGGAGAGGATCATTTTACCGTCACCGTCTCCGCCGTGGTCAGCCCCCAGTTTTTAGGCTGGCTCTTCGGCCTGGGGGATGGGGTGCAGCTGCTCCGGCCCCAGTGGGCGGTGGAGGCCCTTCAGCAGCAGCTTTCTGCGGTGGCCGGACTGTACCGGCGCTGACTCAGCTCCAGCTCTCCCAAACCTCCGGGCAGTAGCCCACGGTGGCCTGCCTGCCGTTGCGGACGATGGGGGTCTTGAGCAGCTTGGGATTGTCCAGCAGCTTGTCCAGCTTGTCAGCGTCATAGGCCAGGTAGTTGAGCAGGGCGGCGTCCGGATGCTTCTGATCAATGAGGTTATTCAGTCCCACCGCATTGACCACGCTTTTCAGCTCCCCGGCGCTCATGCCGTACTTACCCAGGTCCACCGCCTGGAACTTGATGCGCCGCTCCTTGAACCAGCGCTCGGCTTTTTTCGTGTCAAAGCATTTGCTCTTACCAAAAATCTGAATGTTCATGACTTACTCTCCTATATAGGTGAACCGGGGACCCTGATAGCCGTCCCGCTCCACAATCTCATTCCACATGGCCGCCGGCCGCACCCAGATGCCCCGCTCCCCGTAGAGGGCCTGATAGACCACCATGGGCTCCAGAGTCTCCGAATGACGGGCCACATAGAGCAACTGATATTCGTTGCCCTTAAAGTGGCGGTAACGGCCAGGCCGCAGTTGCGCCTCTTCCATTCATTCCACGCTCCTTTCCATTTTCTTCGGTATTGTATCATATCTGCACCTCCAGAACAACCAAGGGAAACCCTGTCGCAAAATAATGGTATACTTTCCCCGGTTTGCGTGGTATAATACAGATGCTAATTATGGCTTTATGCGCAATATTGCGCTTTGAATAAGGCAAGGACACAGCATGGATAGAGGCGCCAAGCGGTGCATGGCCGTTCCCTTTTTCCGGCGAGGCAGGGCCGGAAAGAGCGGAATACCACCGCTTTTCTTTTTGTGCGCTCAGATCCGGACCGTGCCCACTAATAAATACGGAAAACGGATTGATTGTAAAGGAGTGTAGTAAGACTTTTATGGCTGAAAAACTGAAAATCATTTCTCTGGGTGGTCTGAACGAGATCGGCAAGAACCTGACCGTCTATGAGTACGGCGGGGATATGATCATCGTGGACGTAGGTATGGGCTTCCCGGATGACGATATGTACGGCATTGACGTGGTCATCCCCGACTTTTCCTACCTGATCAAGAACAAGGACCGTATTCGGGGTATCTTCCTGACCCACGGTCACGAGGACCACATCGGCTCCATCCCCTACCTTCTGCGGGATGTGAACGTACCCATCTACGCCACCCGGATGACGGCCGGCCTGGTGAAGCTGAAGCTGGAGGAGCACCGTCTTGTGAACAAGACCAAGCTCATCACCTGTGAAGCGGGCGAGACCGTGAAGGCGGGCAAGTTCACCGTGGAGTTTATCCACGTGAACCATTCCATCGCCGACGCCTGCGGCTTTGCCATCAAGTGCGCCGTGGGTACCGTCATCCATACCGGTGACTTCAAGATCGACCCTACCCCCATCCAGGGCGGCATGATCGACCTGGGCCGTCTGGGGCAGTTGGGCAAGGAGGGCGTTCTGGCCCTGCTGGCCGACTCCACCAATGTGGAGCGCCCCGGCTTCACCAAGAGCGAGCGCAGCGTAGGCGATTCCTTCGACGCTCTGTTCCGGGGCTGTGAGCAGCGCATCATTATCACCACCTTTGCCTCCAATGTGGACCGCATCCAGCAAATCATCGACGTGGCCGCCCGGTATGGCCGCAAGGTGGCGGTGACCGGCCGCTCCATGGAGAACGCCATGAAGGTGTCCACCGAGCTGGGCTATATGAAGATTCCCGACGGGGTTCTGGTAGATCTTGCCCATATCAAGAGCCTGCCTAAGAACAAGATCTGCATCATCACCACCGGCAGCCAGGGCGAGACCATGTCGGCCCTCACCCGTATGGCCTTCAACACCCACCGCCAGGTGGATATCCAGGCCGGTGACCGGGTGATTCTCTCCGCCTCCGCCATTCCGGGCAATGAAAATGCCATCGGCAGCGTGATCAATGAGCTCTACCGCAAGGACGCCGAAGTGGTGAACGAGCGGGAGCGTGCCCTCCATGTGTCGGGCCACGCCTGTCAGGAGGAGCTGAAGATCATCCACGCTCTGGTGAAGCCCAAATTCTTCATCCCCGTTCACGGCGAGCAGCGGATGCTGAAGATCCACGCCAAGCTAGCCCAGCAGATGGGCATGAACCCCAAGAATATCATCATCAGCGACATCGGCAAGGTCATCGAGCTGACTCCCAACTCCGCCAAGATCAACGGCACTGTGCCCGCCGGTCGGGTATTCGTGGACGGCTATGGCGTGGGTGATGTGGGCAGCGTGGTGCTGCGGGACCGCAAGCATCTGGCCGAGGACGGCATGATCGTGGTGGTGGTGTCCATGTCCGGGGAGGACGGCTCCGTGGTGTCTGGCCCCGATATCATTACCCGCGGCTTTGTCTATGTGAAGGAGTCCGAGGGTCTGATGGAGGAACTGCGGAAGGTGGCCATTACGGCGCTGGAGAACTGCCAGCGGGACAGTCTCACCGACTGGGCCGCCATCAAGTCGGAGATCAAAAACTCCATGTCCAACTTCCTGTACAAGAAAACCAAGCGCAACCCCATGATCCTCCCGGTCATTATGGAGGTCTGATGCAAACAATGAAAGCGGCTGCCGCAGATGCGGCTGCCGCTTTTTTATATAAAAAACGGGTCCGCTGCCATTGGCAGCGGACCCTTGTGCTTGTCTTCTGTTGTCACGCTTCGCGCCCTCCGCGACGGCACACAGCTCACCGCTGCGCAAAAAACACCTTTGGCCTGCGGCCAAACTGCTTTTTTGTCTCCGCGGCTCGCTGTGCGCCTGCTCCCGGGCGCTCAGCGCTTCTCCTTACTTCAGGTTGAAGAAAGCGTCCTTGCCCAGGTACTGAGCCACATCGCCCAGCAATCCCACAGAAAGCTGTAGCTTTCTGCGGGGGCCCAAATTGATTTTACTTGCTCGGGGCAAATGAATTGCCCCTGCGCCAAGGTTTTGGGCAAGCCCAAAACGCTTGTACGGCGCAAAGCGCCGCCCCATCCATGATGGGGCCCAGGAGGAGCCGGGCGATACAAAAAACGGGGCCGCTGCCATTGGCAGCGGCCCCGTTGTGCTTGTCGAAACTTACTTCAGGTTGAAGAAAGCGTCCTTGCCCAGGTACTGAGCCACATCGCCCAGTTCCTCCTCGATGCGGAGCAGCTGGTTGTACTTGGCCACACGGTCGGTGCGGCTGGGAGCGCCGGTCTTGATCTGGCCAGCGTTCAGAGCCACAGCGATGTCGGCAATGGTGGCGTCCTCGGTCTCGCCGGAGCGGTGAGACACGATGGCGGTGTAGCCGGCGCGGTTGGCCATCTGGATGGCGTCCAGGGTCTCGGTCAGGGTGCCGATCTGGTTGACCTTGATCAGGATGGAGTTGGCAACCTTCTTCTCAATGCCGGTAGCCAGACGGGTGACGTTGGTGACGAACAGGTCGTCGCCCACCAGCTGCACCTTGTCGCCGATGGCCTTGGTCAGCATAGCCCAGCCTTCCCAGTCGGTCTCGGCCATGCCGTCCTCCAGGGAGATGATGGGGTAGGTCTCGGCAAACTTCTTCCACATATTGACCAGCTGCTGCTGAGTCATCTTCTTGCCGGACTTGGGCTGGATATAGCACTTCTCTTCCTCGTTCCACCACTCGGAAGAAGCGGCGTCGATGGCGATCATGAAGTCCTCGCCGGGCTTGAAGCCGGCCTCCTCGATGGCCTTCACGATGACCTTCAGAGCGTCCTCGTCCTTCTTCAGGTTGGGAGCGTAGCCGCCCTCGTCGCCCACGCCGGCGGCAGGAGTGCCGTTCTCCTTCAGGGTGGTCTTCAGCTTGTGGAAGACCTCGGCGCACATCCGCAGAGCCTCACGGAAGCAGCAGGCGCCCACGGGCATGATCATGAACTCCTGGATCTCCACGTTGTTGGTGGCGTGAGCGCCGCCGTTGAGGATGTTCATCATAGGCACGGGCAGAGTCTTGGCGTTGACGCCGCCAATGTAGTTGTACAGGGAGGTACCCAGGCTCTCGGCAGCAGCCTTGGCGCAGGCCAGGGAAGCGCCCAGGATGGCGTTGGCGCCCAGCTTGGTCTTGTTGGGGGTGCCGTCCAGAGCGATGAGAGCCTTATCGATAGCGGTCTGGTCCAGCACGTTCATGCCCACCAGGCACTCGGCGATCTCGGTGTTGACGTTCTTCACAGCGGTGAGGACGCCCTTGCCCAGGTAACGGCTCTTGTCGCCGTCGCGGAGCTCACAGGCCTCATAGATGCCGGTAGAAGCGCCGGAGGGCACCGCAGCGCGGCCCACGGTGCCGTCTTCCAGATAAACCTCAACCTCAACGGTGGGGTTGCCGCGGCTGTCCAGGATCTCACGGCCCAGAACGTCAACGATCTCGATGATCTGCTTCATGGTAAAAAACTCCTTTCGTATTGGCGGCGGGGGATGACCCCCGCCATACAGGGGTATCGGATTGTGGGGGGCGGGCCTTCGGCCCGCCGGGTCAATATTTGGTACGGCGGAACTTCCGCCGGATACCGCTTAGTTGAGGATCAGAGTTTCGCCATCCATCTCTGCGGGCTTTTCCAGGCCCATCAGATCCAGCATGGTGGGGGCGATGTCGGCCAGGCGGCCGTCCCGCAGCTTCACGTCGGCGCCCACGATGTAGAAGGGCACCAGATTGGTAGTGTGGGCGGTGTAGGGAGTGACCCCGTCGTCGTCCAGCATCCGGTCGGCGTTGCCGTGGTCGGCGGTGATGAGGGTCACGCCGCCCATCTTGGTGGTGGCCTCCACCACCTTGCCCACGCCCTCGTCCACAGCCTCCACGGCCTTCACAGCGGCGTCAAACACGCCGGTGTGACCCACCATGTCGCAGTTGGCGAAGTTGAGGATGATGACGTCGTACTTGCCGCTCTCGATGCGCTTAACGGCCTCCTCGGTGACCTCGGGGGCGCTCATCTCGGGCTGCAGGTCATAGGTCGCCACCTTGGGAGAGGGGATCAGGCACCGATCCTCGCCGGGGAAAACCTGCTCGGCGCCGCCGTTGAAGAAGAAGGTCACATGGGCATACTTCTCGGTCTCGGCGATGCGCAGCTGGGTGTAGCCCTGGCGGGCAATGTACTCGCCAAAGATGTTCTCCAGCTCCCGGTGGGGGAAGGCAATGAGCACATTGGGCATGGTAGCATCATACTCGGTGGTGCAGACGTAAGTCACGGGGAAGTAACCCTTCTTCCGCTCCACGTCGGTGAAGGCGGGGTCCACAAAGCAGCGGGTGATCTCCCGGGCCCGGTCGGGGCGGAAGTTCATGAAGATGATGGAGTCGCCCTCCTTCACCTTGCCCTCCTTGGTGCACACGATGGGCTCCACGAACTCGTCGGTGACGCCGGCATCATAGGACTTCTGTACACCGTCCACAGGATCGGCGTTCTCAGTGCCCACACCCAGCACGATGGCGTCATAGGCCCGCTGCAGGCGGTCCCAGCGCTTATCGCGGTCCATGGCGTAGAAGCGGCCCATAACGGTGGCCACCTGGCCCACGCCCAGCTCCTTGCACTTGTTCACCAGCTGCTCCACGTACTCCTTGCCGGAGGCGGGGGGCACGTCACGGCCATCCAGGAAGCAGTGGACAAACACCTTGTGCAGGCCGCGCTTCTTGGCCATCTCCAGCAGGGCGAAGATGTGGGTGATGTGGCTGTGGACGCCGCCGTCGGACAGCAGGCCGAACACGTGCAGCGCACCGTCCCGCTCCTTGCAGTCGTCCATAGCCTCGATATAGGCCTCATTCTCAAAGAAGGTGCCGTCCTGAATGGACTTGGTGATCCGGGGCAGGTCCTGGAACACCACCCGGCCTGCGCCGATGTTGGTGTGACCCACCTCGGAGTTACCCATCTGTCCCTCAGGCAGGCCCACATCCATGCCGGAAGCCGCCAGCTTGCAGCCGGGGTTCTCGGCAAAGATCTTGTCCAGATTGGGGGTGTGGGCGGCGGCGATGGCGTTGCCGGTCTTGTCGCCCCGCAGGCCGAAGCCGTCCATGATAATGAGGGTAGTCGGTGTTTTACTCATAGTTTACCTCTGTTCTCTGCACAAAAGCGGGGGCTTATTCCTGATTGGCAGCGTTGATGATCTGCACGAAGTCGGGGGCCTTCAGGGAAGCGCCGCCGATGAGGCCGCCGTCCACGTCGGGCTGAGCCAGCAGCTCCTGGGCGTTCTTGGCATTCATGGAGCCGCCGTACTGGATGGTGACGGAGCGGGCCACGCGGGCGCCGTACAGCTTGCGGATGACGGCACGGATGGCCTCGCACACCTCGTTGGCCTGCTCGGCAGTGGCTGTCTTGCCGGTGCCGATGGCCCAGATGGGCTCATAGGCGATGACCACATGACGCATCTTGTCGGCGGGCACACCGGCCAGAGCGGCCTTCACCTGATAGGAGATCAGCTCCATGGTGACACCCAGCTCACGCTGCTCCAGGCTCTCGCCCACGCACACGATGGGGTACAGGCCAGCCTCCAGGGCGGCGTGGACCTTCTTGTTGACGGTGAAGTCGGTCTCATTGTAGTACTGACGGCGCTCGGAGTGGCCGATGATGACGTACTTCACGCCGATCTCCTTGAGCATCTCAGGAGAAACCTCGCCGGTGAAGGCGCCGTGGGACTCATAGTGGCAGGTCTCGGCGCCGATGGCCACGCGGCTCTCCTTGAAGAGGCGCACAGCGGCCTGGAGGTTCACAGAGGGCACGCACAGCACAACCTCGCACCACTTGGGCTTGCCGATGAGGGGCTTGAGCTCCTCAGCAAAGGCGCGGGTCTCGGAGAGGGTCTTGTTCATCTTCCAGTTGCCGGCAATGATGGTCTTGCGATATCTTCTGTTCATGGGTAAATGGGCCCCTTTCTTCAAATCTTCTCTCTTAGGTTTTGACCCGGTTGGGCCTGATGTCACGCTGTAGCAGCGCTTATCTATTTAGGCGTCCAGCAGGCAAGCCACGCCGGGCAGCTCCTTGCCCTCCATAAACTCCAGGGAAGCGCCGCCGCCGGTGGAGATGTGGGTCATCTTATCGGCATAGCCCAGCTGCTGCACAGCAGCAGCGGAGTCGCCGCCGCCAATGATGGTGATGGCGTTGCTGTTGCTCAGGGCCTCGGCCACAGCCTGGGTGCCCTTGGCAAAGGCGGGGAACTCAAACACGCCCATGGGGCCGTTCCAGATCACAGTGCCCGCATCCTTCACAGCGTCAGCGTAAGCGGCGATGGCCTTGGGACCGATGTCCATGCCCATGCAGTCGTCGGGGATGTTCATGCTGTCCACCAGGATGGGCTCGGCGTCGGCAGAGAACTCCTTGGCGCAGATGGTATCCTCGGGCAGGAGCAGTTTGACGCCCTTCTCCTTGGCCTTCTTCATCATGTCGTTGCAGTAGTCCAGCCAGTCCTCTTCCAGCAGGGACTTGCCGATGGAGCCGCCCTGAGCCTTGAGGAAGGTGTAGGTCATGCCGCCGCCGATGATGATGGTGTCGGCAATCTCCAGCAGGTTGTTGATGACGCCGATCTTGGAGGACACCTTGGAGCCGCCCAGGATAGCCACCAGGGGACGCTTGGGATTGGCCAGAGCGCCACCGATGATCTCCAGCTCCTTCTGGATCAGGAAGCCGGACACGGCGGGCAGGTAGGCAGCCACACCGGCGGTGGAGGCGTGAGCGCGGTGGACGGCGCCGAAGGCATCGGACACATACACCTCAGCCATATCAGCCATGGCCTTGGCCAGAGCGGGATCGTTCTTGGTCTCACCCTTCTCAAAGCGGGTGTTCTCCAGCAGCAGGATCTGGCCGGGCTGGAGAGCGGCGGCCTTGGCCTGGGCGTCGGGGCCCACCACATCGGAGGCCATGATGACCTCACGGCCCAGCAGCTCGCTCAGGCGCTTGGCCACAGGAGCCAGAGACAGCTTGGCCAGGGACTTCTTCCACTCCTCCTCGGTGATGGAGGCGGGGTCCTTGCCCTTCTCGGCCTGCTTCTTCACATAGGAGTCAAAAGTAGCCACGGGCTTGCCCATATGAGAGCAGGCAATCACGGCGGCATTCTGGTCCAGCAGGTACTGGATGGTGGGCAGGGCCGCGCGGATACGCTTGTCGTCGGTGATGACGCCGCTGCCGTCCTTGGCCATGGGCACGTTAAAGTCGCAGCGCAGCAGTACCTTCTTGCCGGCTACGTCGATGTCTTTTACGGTCTTCTTGTTGTAGTTCATACTATACTAGCTCCTTTCATCTCGCCTTCCCCGGTCAATCCGGGAAAATCCAGTTGTCGCAGGGCTTCGTACGCTAGGATCGCCGCTGAGTTGGAAAGATTGAGGCACCGGGCCTCCGCCCGGATTGGGATACGAATACAGCGCTGGCGGTATTTCTCCCGGAAGGCCTCCGGCAGCCCGGCGGTCTCCTTACCGAAGATGAGATAGCACCCATCCCGGAACGTGGCCTCTGTATAGGGCCTCGGGGCTTTGGAGGTGGCCAGCCAGATATCCTCTGCGCCGGTTTTCTGAAAGAAGTCCTCCAGATTTTCATACACCCGCAGATCCACCAGATGCCAGTAGTCTAAGCCGGCCCTTTTTACGGCTTTATCACTGATATCAAAGCCTAACGGCTTAATCAGGTGGAGTCGAATCCCGGTAACAGCGCAGGTACGGGCGATGTTTCCGGTGTTTTGGGGTATTTCCGGTTCGTAGAGCACGATATTCAGCATTTTATTCCCTCTTTACACCTCTATCACTGTTCAGCGCAGGCTATTGTACTCCAAAATTCCGTGGATTTCAACCGTAAAAGCATGAAAAAGTGGTAAAACGTATAGTTTTCTTTGCGCAAACCATCACTTCTTTCCTTTACTGCATTGCGAAACTGTGGTATGATGCTCTCAGACGCAAGATCAGGCAAGGAGGATGAACGCTTTGCAGCGCAAGAAAGAGGTACGTCGATTGGTGGTCAAGGTGGGTACTTCCACCCTCACCCGGGACACCGGGAGCCTCAATCTTCAAAATATGGAACGACTGGCCAGGGTGCTCTCCGATCTGGAGGGGATGGGCTATCAGGTGGTGCTGGTCTCCTCCGGCGCCATCGGCATCGGCACCAAGAAGCTGCGGCTGGATGCCCGCCCCACCGAGCTGCGGATGAAGCAGGCCACCGCCGCCGTGGGCCAGTGCATGATGATGCACATCTACGACAAGCTTTTCGCAGAGTATAACCGCACCGTGGCTCAGATCCTGCTCACCGGCGAGGATGTAGACGCCCCCGTCCGGTCGGAGCACCTGCACAACACCTTTGAGGCCCTGCTGGAGCTGGGGGTCATCCCGGTGGTCAACGAGAACGACTCGGTGTCCTCAGCGGAGATCGAGACCGGCCAGTGCAAGGTGCTGGGCGACAACGACACCCTGTCCGCCATTGTAGCCCGGCTGTGCGGGGCCGACCTGCTGGTGCTGCTCAGCGACATTGACGGACTGTACGACGCCGACCCCCGCACCCATCCCGAGGCCCAGCTGATCCACCATGTGGAGGCTGTCACCCCGGAGCTGCGGGCCATGGCCGGCGGCGCCGGCACCTGGCGGGGCACCGGCGGCATGGCCACCAAGCTCAACGCCGCCCAGATCGCTCTGGACGCCGGTATCGAGATGGTCATTGCCAATGGCAGCAACATCGAGTCTCTTTATGATATTGTAAACGGCGCCGACATCGGCACCCGCTTCGCCGCCCTCTGAATTCCCTCGCCCAACCTTATACATAAAAGGAGTGACAAGTTATGACGCAGCTGGAAATGCAGGGTCTGGCCGCCAAAAATGCCAGCCGGGTGCTCTCCATTGCGGGCACCGCCAAGAAGAACGCCGCTCTGGAGGCCATTGCCTCCGCTCTGGAGGCCCGCCAGGAGGAGATTCTGGCCGCCAACCAGGAAGATATGACTGCCGCCAAAGCCGCCGGAATGCGCCCCTCCCTCCAGGACCGGCTGGCGCTGGACGGCTCCCGCATCGCAGGTATCGTGGACGGTGTGCGGCAGGTGGCCGCCCTCCCCGACCCCATCGGTGAGACCACCAAAATGTCCACCCGTCCCAACGGCCTGGTCATCGGCAAGCGCCGGGTGCCTCTGGGTGTCATTGGCATCATCTATGAGGCCCGGCCCAACGTCACTGTGGACGCCGCCGCCCTCTGCCTGAAGTCGGGCAACGCCGTCATTCTCCGGGGCGGCAAAGAGGCCTTTCACTCCAACCAGGCCTTTGTCTCCATCATGCGGGACGCCCTGGAATCCGCCGGTCTGCCCCGGGACTGCGTGGCTCTGGTCACCGACACCACCCGCCAGAGCGCCACGGAGCTGATGAACCTGACGGAATATCTGGACGTGCTCATCCCCCGTGGCGGCGCCGGTCTGATTAAAAATGTAGTAGAGAACGCCAAGGTGCCGGTAATCCAGACCGGCGTGGGTGTGTGCCATGTGTATGTCCACGGGGAGGCCGACCTGGATATGGCCGCCCGCATTATCCACAATGCCAAGACCTCCCGGCCCTCGGTGTGCAACGCCGCCGAGTGCCTGCTGGTGGACCGGGCAGTGGCCCGTGACTTCCTGCCCATGGCCTGGCAGCTGCTCCAGACCAAGAACGTGGAACTGCGGGGCTGCCCCGAGACCCGGGCCATCCTGGGCGACTTCGTGGTCCCCGCCACCGAGGAGGATTGGGACACCGAGTTCGGCGACTATATCCTGGCCGTTAAGGTGGTGGGCGGCTTTGACGAGGCGGTGGAGTTCATCCACGCCCACGGCACCGGCCACTCCGAGGCCATCGTCACCAACAACTACTTTGCCGCCCAGCAGTTCCTGGACCAGGTGGACGCGGCGGCGGTGTACGTCAACGCCTCCACCCGCTTCACCGACGGCAACGAGTTCGGTCTGGGCGCCGAGATCGGCATCTCCACCCAGAAGATGCACGCCCGGGGTCCTATGGGCCTGGAGGAGCTGACCTCCAGCAAATTTGTCATCTACGGCACCGGCCAGATCCGCTGAGCATAGGATGGAGCGGCCCCATACTGAATTCTTGTTACATACGGCGGGCAGCAATGCCCGCCGTATGAATTTGTAGGGGGTGCTTCCATGCTGGAACGCCAGATCAAGCCGGAGGGCGGCGTGGTATACTGCGATTTGGGCAAGCTGTGCCCGGAGGCCGGGCAGATCATTGACTGCTCTCTGGTGCTGGCCGGGGTGCTGCCGGAGCGGCGGGTGGCCCTGGCGGCGGAACTGATGGACGGGGATACCTGTCTGGGAGCCCGGCTGTTCACCATCCCGCCCCACCACGAACCGGCCGCCGCCGATCTCAGGCTCACCGGCCTGCGCTTCTACCTGCCCGAAGGGATCGACCGGCCCCTCACTCTGCGATCCGACGCCCATTATATCGACCGGAACGAGCGCTGTTTGCTTTAAAACATACAGGGGCCGCTGCCATTGGCAGCGGCCCCTGTGGTTTTTATTGTTCATCCATGACTTGGAAGATATAGAATTTCAGATAGAGGGACTGGTCCGCCCCCCACAGCACCGGATGGTCGGCGGCCTGGGTGCGGTACTCCACCTGCCGCAGGCGGCGGTGAGCGT
This sequence comes from Flavonifractor sp. An4, assembly GCF_002161755.1. Classification (NCBI taxonomy): domain Bacteria; kingdom Bacillati; phylum Bacillota; class Clostridia; order Eubacteriales; family Oscillospiraceae; genus Flavonifractor; species Flavonifractor sp. An4. Next base: position 42,876 of record NZ_NFIL01000015.1, read on the forward strand.
CCCGGGCGGCCTCCCCGATGGTCTTGGCCAGCAGCTCGGGGGTCATGAAGTGGGAGCAGGAACAGGTGGCCAGATAGCCTCCGTTTTTCACCAGCTTGATGCCCCTCAGGTTAATCTCCCGGTAGCCGGTCACCGCCTTCTTGACGGAGGCCCGGGACTTGGTAAAGGCAGGCGGGTCCAAGATCACCAAGTCAAATTTTTCGCCCTTTCTTTCGAGCTCAGGCAGCAATTCAAACACATCATGGCACTCAAATCGCACCCGGTCGCTCATGCCGTTGAGCTCCGCGTTGCGGGTAGCCTGATCCACACCCAGCTGGGAGGCGTCCACGCCCAGCACCTCCCTGGCGCCGCCCTTGGCGGCGTTGAGGGCAAAGGCGCCCGTGTGGGTGAAGCAGTCCAGCACCCGGCCGCCCTTGGCCAGAGGCTGGATGGCCAGCCGGTTGTACTTCTGGTCCAGGAAGAAGCCGGTCTTCTGGCCCTCGGCCACATCCACCTGGTACCGGACCCCGTTTTCCACAATTTCCACCACCGGGTCAAAGGGCTCGGACAGGAAGCCCTTCACCCGCTCCATGCCCTCCTTCAGGCGCACCTTGGCATCGCTGCGTTCATAGATGCCCCGGATGGCGATGCCGTCCTCCGCCAGAATATCCACAAGCAGCTTCAAAATGGTGGATTTCATCCGGTCAATGCCCAGGGCCAGGGATTCCACCACCAGCACGTCCGAGAACTTATCCACCACCAGGCCGGGCAGGAAGTCGGCCTCACCGAAGATGATGCGGCAGGAGGAGGTGTCCACCGTGTCCTTGCGGTACTGCCAGGCAGCGCGCACCCGCATCTCCAGAAAAGCCTCGTCAATAACGGTGTCCGCTTTCCGGGACAGCGCTCGCACCGTGATGGTGGAGGCCCGGTTGAGGAAGCCCACCCCCAGAGGGTAGCCGTTGTAATCCTCGATGCGGATCACATCGCCGTCGGCGGGCTGACCCACGATCTCACCGATCTCATTGTCATAGATCCAGGGGCCGCCGGCCTTGAAGGAGCGGCCCTCTCCCCGCTTCAGGCGGATAGCAGGCATATCAGCCATACACAAAATCCTCTCTATATCAAAATGGGGCGGGGCAGAGCCCCGCCCCTATGGTTTTTCCTTCTCAGCCGTGGTCAGGTTACACGCCGTGCTTCACCCGGTCGTGCTCCTCGGCCCGCTTGGCGTTGTTGAAGCGGTCCAGGGTGCCCACCAGGTAGCCGGTGATGCGGCGGATGCGCTCAAAGGGCACGCCGTCGGCCTCGGTGCGGCCGCAGCCGGGGCAGCGGTCTCCGATGATGCCGGAAAAGCCGCACACCGGGTCCCGGTCCACCGGATGGTTCACAGAGCCGTAGCCGATGCCGCTCTCCTTCATGCAGCGGATGACCTTCTCAAAGGCCTCCAGGTTGTCGGTGGGATCGCCGTCCATCTCAATGTAGCTGATGTGTCCGGCGTTGGTGAGGGCGTGGTAGGGCGCCTCGATCTTGATTTTGTCGTAAGCGGAGATGGGGTAATACACCGGCACATGGAAGGAGTTGGTGTAGTAGTCCCGGTCGGTGATCCCCTCCATGACTCCAAAGCGGGCCTTGTCCATCCGGACAAAGCGGCCGGACAGCCCCTCGGCGGGGGTGGCCAGCAGGGAGAAGTTGAGGCCCCGCTTTTCACTCTCGGCGTCCATCCGGGCCCGCATATGGGAGATGATCTCCATGCCCAGCACCCGGGCCTTCTCACTCTCGCCGTGGTGAACACCGATGAGAGCCTTCAGGGTCTCAGCCAGACCGATGAAGCCTACGGACAGGGTGCCGTGCTTGAGCACCTCCCGCACCTCGTCGTTCCAGTCCAGCTTCTCGCTGTCCAGCCACACCCCCTGGCCCATGAGGAAAGGGAAATTGTAGACGTGCTTGCGGCACTGGATCTCAAACCGCTCCAGCAGCTGGTCCACGCACAGGTCCATCATCCGGTCCAGAGACTCGAAGAAGGTGTTGAGATCCCCCCGGGCTTTGATGGCCAGCCGGGGCAGATTGATGGTGGTAAAGGACAGGTTGCCCCGGCCGTTGCAGATCTCCCGCTCAGGGTCGTACACGTTGCCGATGACCCGGGTGCGGCAGCCCATGTAGGCGATCTCGGTCTCGGGATGGCCGGGCTTGTAGTACTGCAGGTTAAAAGGAGCGTCGATGAAGGAGAAATTGGGGAACAGCCGCTTGGCGGAGCACCGCATAGCCAGCTGGAACAGGTCGTAGTTGGGCTCGCCGGGGTTGTAGTTGACCCCCTCCTTCACCCGGAAGATCTGGATGGGGAAAATGGGCGTCTCGCCGCCGCCCAGGCCGGCTTCGGTGGCCAGCATGACATTCTTCATCACCATGCGGCCCTCAGGAGAGGTGTCCATGCCGTAGTTGATGGAGGAGAAGGGAGTCTGGGCACCAGCCCGGGAGTGCATGGTGTTCAGGTTGTGGATCAGGGCCTCCATGGCCTGATAGGTGGCCCGGTCGGTCTCCTTTACCGCCCGCTGCTGGGCAAACTTCTGGGCCTTCTCCACAGTGGCCTCGTCTCCGAACTTGGGCACCAAAGCCGCCCGCTCGGCGGCAAAGTATTCCTCACTGCCCGCCAGAATGGGGCACAGGCCGGTCTTCTTTTCCAGATCGGCCATAACAGCCTTCAGCTCCTGCTCGGGGTCGCTCTCGTCCTCCAGCAGCATGAGGGCCCGGGCCAGGTTCTGGCGGTACAGCCGCTTGAAGGTCTTGCGGACGCCGTCAGCCATGCCGTAGTCGAAGTTCACCACGCTCTGGCCTCCGTGCTGATCGTTCTGATTGGACTGGATGGCGATGCAGCAGAGAGCTGCGTAGGAGGCAATATCGTTGGGTTCCCGCAGGGTGCCGTGCCCGGTGGAGAAGCCCCTTTCAAACAGCTTCTTGATGTCGATCTGACAGCAGGTGGTGGTGAGTGTCAGGAAGTCCAGATCGTGGATGTGGATATCACCCTCCCGGTGGGCCCGGGCGTGGTCGGGATTGAGGACGAACATATCGTAGAACTGCTTGGCGCCCTCGGAGCCGAACTTGAGCATGGAGCCCATGGCGGTATCCCCGTCAATGTTGGCGTTCTCCCGCTTGATGTCCGAGTCCTTGGCGGCAGAGAAGGTGATGTCCTCGTAGGTTTTCATCAGCCGGGTATTCATCTCCCGGGCCCGGCTGCGTTCCTCCCGGTACAGGATGTAGGCCCGGGCAGTCTGGATGTAGCCGTTGTCCATCAGTACCCGCTCCACCAGATCCTGAATATGCTCCACGCCGGGCTGCTTCTCCCCCTCCACCTCCAGGATGGAGAGGACCTCGTCGGCCAGCCGTCTGGCCTCGGCCTCCTTGCCCGGCTTGTAAGTGGCTCGGAAGGCCTTGTCAATGGCGCCGGCGATTTTGTCCTCGTTGAACTCCGCCAGTCGGCCGTCCCGTTTTCTGATTTTGGTGAGTGTCATTGCGATCCGTTCCTTTCCCGCTCCACGGTTGCAGGCGATTACCGCCCGTTATATTCCGGCACAATATCTTGTGTTTTGGTTCTTCGCGCAACATCCATGATACAGTATCTTGATATGTGCCGTCAAGGCGCAAAACAAAAAGCCCGTCCCAAAAAGGGGACGTGCTTTTTGTCTGTTTCGCTGATTTTATTTTTATTTTGGGGCCCGAAGGTCCCTTGACAGGGCTTTTTACAGCAGCACCAGGCCGTACCGGCCTGCCATCTCCCGGAGGAAATCCTCCTCCAGATCTCCGGTACCATCCCAGAAGGCCCGGCCCTGGTAGAGCCGCAGGGCCTTCTCCAGCAGCTCGGGTACATCGGACCATAGGCACAGGGCATCCTTCACCACATACTGATTCTCGGCAAAGATGTCCAGGTCGTCTTCCTCCAGGATGGCAATCTTCAGTGCACCCTGGGGGGACTCCTCCTCGGCCTCCAGGATGTCCTCCATCAGGTCGGGGGTACACTCGATGGTCTCACCCACATCTACATCGGGGGTAATGAACCGGGCCTCCTTCTCGCTGGCGCAGGGAATCACATCCGGGTCCCGCTCCACCGGCTGGAAGGCGGAAAAGTCCACCTGAGCCATAGCCCGTGCCACTTCCTCCAGATGTTCCGGACCCGCCCCGCAGCATCCGCCGAAGACCCGTGCTCCGGCGGCGGCATATCGCGGCACAAAGCCCGCCAGCTCCTCCGGGGTACAGCAGGCCCCGGGCAGCCCGGCAGAGGGCTTTGCGATCAGGGGTACGGAGGCATAGGGGGTCAGCCGCTCCAGCTGCTCCGCCGTGTCCTCGGGGCTGGTGCAGTTGAGGCCGAAAGCAGACACCCCCATGCCCTGCATAACGATGAGACCGGCCAGCACATCGGTGCCTCCGGGGGTGCGGCCCTCGTCGTCACAGGTGAAACACACCCACACCGGCTTGTCCGACACACTCTTGCAGGCAAGCACCGCCGCCCGGGCCTGAGCCATGTCGGTCATAGTCTCCAGGAAAAACAGGTCCACCCCGGCAGCCTCCAAAGCGGCGGCCTGCTCCGTGTAGACTGCCACCAATTCCTCAAAGCTGCTCTCGCCAAAGGGCACCAGCGTCAGCCCGGCGGGGGCCATGTCACCCGCCACCAGTACGCCGTCGCCTGCAGCCTGCCGGGTGAGCTCCACCAACCGCTGGTTGTATTCTCTTACCTGTCCCATGATGCCCCTGCGCTCCAGGCTGGCCCGGTTGGCCCCAAAGGTGAGGGCAAGCAGAATACGGCTGCCCGCCTGCACATAGCGCCGCTGTACCTCCAGCAGAGCCTGGGGATGCTCCAGCACCCACTGCTCGGTGCAGGCTCCGTCGGGCATACCCAGCCGGCGCAACTCGGTTCCGGTAGCGCCGTCCATCAGAATGGGCATGGATAAGGGAATGGTGTCCATAATTGCTCGGTTCCTCCTGTATTGCACATTTGGATGGTATTATATCACAGTTTCACGATTCAATGCAAGCCTGATTGCGAAAGCAAAAGAGACCTGCAGTCAAGCCAATGTCATTAAATTAAGGGTGGGAAGGTACCTTTCCACCCTTAATTGTTTTTAGAAAATTTGTGAAGTGGTTAAATTTACACTCCGTTCACACATACTACCGCAATTTGAGGTAGTATAAAAGTGGCCTTGTAGCCCACATGAGAGTTTTTGTATTTGATATTTGTGTTTAATGAATTTACTTGTTGATTGCTAATTTTTAAATTTTGAGAGATTTATAACACAAAGCGTTGAGTTGCTATCAAATGGTTGAGTGATATGCACCGCGCACGATAATCGTATTACCCCGTCGTCGGAGGGGGGTACGGTTGTTGTGCGCGGTTTTTTTGTATTTTCTTCCGACCACGGATATATAAAGCAGGCCGAAGAAGATGCTAATTCCGTGTCCTCACCTTCTTCATGATTCACGCGAAAGGAGTTATAACCATGAAGTACTATCTTCAAGTTCTTTTAGCCATTTCTATCTATATGAGTCATTTTGATCCTTTCCATTCTATGTGCTGGGTATTTATCTCCAGAGATACCAGGGACTTTGATATCATTCGTGAGGCAGATCGAATTGCTTCAAAAGTCTCTGCTTCGCTCTGGGAAGCAGCTTCTTGCGCTACTCCAGATATAAGAACAGGCGAAGTTCACATTGAGGCCCATTCTTTTAATTATGTTGGTAACTACAAGAATATTGTTATTGCCGATAATCCTGTTTATGAAAAGTGGAACCCAGATTTGAGCAATCTAATGGAAGAGAAATACAAAGAGATCAAAGCTGACATGGTATCTTTGCTCACTGACATGGCGGCATCTTACTTTGACGGCACCATAAGCCCTGGAGGGGATCATTATGTCATCCGCGTTAGAGATTAACTTAGCCCTCAATGGCGCTATCACCGATACAGCCGCTCATTATAGCGGGACCCGGGAATTTTCCCGGGCCCGCAAGTTACCACTTGAAACTGTCCTTCGGCTCCTAATAGGAGCCGAAGGCGGTTCCCTGGCAAAAGAGTTACATAGTGCAGGTATCAATGCCACCCCTGCCGCCGTGTCACAGCGCAGGGCGCAGATTGCACCCGAGGTTTTCCGAAAAGTCTTTCATTCCTTTAACGCCGCTTGCGCCGACGCCGATACATTCCGTGGCTATCGTATCCTTGCAGTAGATGGAACAGCGGTAAACATGCCACGCAACCCCAATGCTCCGTCCTTTGTCCAAAACGAGAGTGCCCCAAAAGGATACAATCAGCTACATGTCAATCCGCTGTATGATGTGCTGAACAAGACTTATTTTGATGTGATAATACAGCCAGAACCGCAAAAGGATGAAATCGGTGCTCTGGTTGAGATGTTGAAACAAAATGACTTTAGTCAGAAAACATTGGTTGTTGCTGATCGAGGATATGAGAGTTACAATTTGTTGGCCCACCTCATTGAAAAGCCAAACACGGATTTTCTCATCCGAGTCAAACAAAACCATTCGGCTATGCGGGAGATAGCTCGTTTGCCTATGTTTGAGCTTGATTGTGACATTAGTTTCACAATCACGACAACGCAAACAAATGAGGACAAGCAGCGGCGGCATATCTTCCTACAAGTGCCGAAAAAGAGCAAACCAGGTTCAAAGACTCGGCGGGGCCGCTGGGATTTTCAAAGCCCCTATACAATGAAGCTGAGGATTGTTCGCTTTCAGTTGGAAACAGGAGAATTTGAAACGATTGCGACCTCACTTTCGCGTTCGTTTACATTAGAAGATGTCAAAGAGTTATATCACATGCGCTGGGGTATCGAGACCAGCTTTAGAGACCTAAAATATTCGCTCGGTCTGGTTAATCTCCACGGCAAATCTGACGCTTTTGTGGAACAAGAAATTTACTCTGCACTGACAATGTTTAATTTTACCAGCAGGATCGTGCGTGAAGTAGTGATCCAGCAGCCCAAGGATGGCATATATGCCTACCGTGTCAATTTCAAAATGGCGGTGGTATTGTGCCGCGAATATTTCAGAACGCCGAAAGGCAGCAGTGACAAACTTATGCGGCAAATTGCCCGCCACACGATTCCAATTAGGCCCGGACGCCGGGATAACCGAAATCTTCGTATAAAAGGATTTGTTGGCTTTACATATCGTGTTGCTGCATAGAAAAAGCAAAAAAAGAGGGGCAGGGGGCTAATCTTCCTGTCCCTCCCCATATATATTTTTTCAAAAGGCTATTTTCCTGGCTCAAAAGCAGCGTTTTTCCAAAAAAGGAAGCCGTCTTATCTTAATGCCATAGAAAAAAGCAAAAATAAACATATGTAGGCGCAAAATTATAACATGTCAAGCAGATGTATTGAAAAAGCAATGATTTTCTATAAAGCCGATATAGCTCTATATAGGAACAAAAATCAACTAGTTCCATTTACGGTGCAAAAATACTGACTGTGTTTTGAGACAGGTCATATTTTTTTGAGATTCACTCCGGGAAAACAGCCATTAAGTTTAGAGTTTTTGCAAATATCAACTAGTGGCAACAATGTTCCAAAAAGAATGGACATTTGTTGAGAAATCTGGTAATCACAATCCCTTGTCTGGAAAAATCAACTAGTCTATGATATGCTTAATAAAAGAAGCAAATTATCTCCGGGAGGAAGAAATACCATGACAGATGTGCAGCAGCGGGCAGCGGCAAAAGCATTTATAGAATATTGGACTGGCCGTGGTGACGAAAAGCAGGAGACCCAGCGTTTTTGGATCGACCTGCTTCGCAATGTCTACGGCATAGCAGAACCGGAAAAGGCTATCGAATTTGAGTATCCTGTAAAACTAGAGCATGTCAGCTTCATCGACGGGTATATCCGGGAAACCCGCGTTCTCATTGAGCAGAAGGGTGCGGATATTGATTTGCGGCGGGGCTACAAACAGTCTGATGGTTCCATGCTGACGCCCTATCAGCAAGCCCGCCGCTATGCGGGCTACCTGCCCCACGATATGAACCCCCGGTGGATCGTGGTGTGCAACTTCCGGGAGTTCCATATCCACGATATGAACCGCCCTAATGACGAGCCGGAAGTAGTAGCACTGGCCGACCTAGAGAAAGAGTATCACCGTCTGAATTTCCTGGTGGACACCGGGGACGAAAATATTAAGAAGGAGATGGAAATCTCCTTGCAGGCGGGTGAGATTGTTGGCACCTTGTACGACGCCCTTTTGAAGCAGTACAAAGACCCGGAGTCTCCAGATACCCTAAAAAGCCTGAACGCCCTGTGCGTGCGGCTGGTATTCTGCCTGTATGCCGAGGATGCGGAGATTTTCGGTGGCCACGGTAAATTCCACGACTATATGCTCCGGCACCAGAATGATGCCCGCCGTGCCCTGATTGATCTCTTCCAGGTACTGGACACCAAGCCGGAGGACCGGGACCCCTATATGGACGACGATCTGGCCGCATTTCCCTATGTCAACGGCGGTCTGTTTGCGGATGAGAATATTATTATTCCACGGTTGGATGAGACTATTGTAGACCTGCTCCTCCACCGGGCAAGCTCGGACTTTGACTGGTCCTCCATTAGCCCTACCATCTTCGGCGCTGTGTTTGAGAGCACCCTAAACCCGGAAACTAGGCGCTCCGGCGGGATGCACTATACCAGCATTGAGAACATCCACAAGGTCATCGACCCGCTGTTCCTGGACGACCTGAAAGCAGAGCTAGCCGAAATCCAGAGCATCACCGTGGAGACCACTCGGAAGCGCCGCCTGAAAGACTACCAGCACAAGCTGGCCGGATTGAAATTCCTTGATCCCGCCTGTGGTTCCGGCAACTTCCTGACGGAGACTTATATCTCCCTGCGCAAGCTGGAAAATGAGGCGCTCCGCTCCCTTTCCGACCAGATTATGCTGGGCGATGTAACAAACCCCATTCAAGTCTCCATTGGCCAGTTCTACGGCATCGAGATCAACGACTTTGCCGTGACCGTAGCCAAGACGGCCTTGTGGATCGCGGAAAGCCAGATGATGAAGGAGACCGAGGACATCATGCACATGTCCCTGGACTTCCTCCCTCTAAAATCCTATGCCAATATTGTGGAGGGCAACGCCCTGCGGATGGATTGGGAAAGTGTGGTGCCCAAGCAGGAACTGAACTATATCATGGGCAACCCGCCGTTTGTGGGGGCCAGAATGATGAGTCCTGAGCAAAAGGACGATTTGAACAGTGTTTTCCCAGGATGGAAAAACGCCGGAAACTTGGATTATGTCTCCTGCTGGTATAAGAATGCGGCGGACCTAATGGACGGCACTGCTGTCCGTTCGGCGCTGGTTTCCACCAACTCCGTAACACAAGGTGAGTCGGTTGCAAACCTGTGGAAACCGCTTTTTGAAGCGGGCATCCATATCGACTTCGCCCACCGCACTTTCCGGTGGGACAGTGAGGCCAAGATGAAAGCCCATGTCCATTGTGTCATTGTTGGATTTAGCGTGGCGCCCAACAGCAAGCCCAAGGTGATCTTCACCTCAGACCGTCCGCAGATTGCTGAGAACATCAACGGCTATCTGCTGGATGCAGACAATGTGTTTGTGGAGAGCCGAAACAAACCTATCTGCGATGTACCAGAAATCGGGATTGGGAATAAGCCAATTGACGGTGGAAATTACCTGTTTACAGAAGAAGAAATGCAGGAATTTGTTGAAAAAGAGCCTGCATCTAAAAAATGGTTCAAGCCATGGTACGGTTCGCAGGAGTTTATCAATCGCAAACCGCGATATTGCCTTTGGCTGGGTGATTGTCCACCCAATGAGCTGCGGAAAATGCCGGAGTGCATGAAGCGTGTGAATGCTGTGCGGCAATTGCGACTAGAGAGCAAGAGCGCTGGGACAAGAAAGCTGGCAGACACACCAACAAGGTTCCATGTAGAGAATATGCCGAAGGGAACTTACATTGTTATTCCAGAGGTATCTTCTGAGAGAAGAAAATATGTGCCTATGGGATTTATGAGCCCGGATATTCTTTGTAGCAATCTTGTTAAAATTATTCCAAACGCAACCCTTTACCACTTTGGTATCTTAACCTCCAATGTCCACATGGCCTGGATGCGGGCAGTCTGCGGGCGCTTAAAAAGTGATTATCGCTACTCCAAGGATGTAGTTTATAACAACTTCCCGTGGCCCACGCCTACCGACGAACAGAAGGCCAAAATCAAGGAGAACGCCCAGGCCATCCTGGACGCCCGGGCCCTGTACCCTGACTCCAGCCTTGCCGATCTCTACGACGAGACCACCATGCCCCCGGAGTTGCGTAAGGCCCACCAGCAAAACGACAAGGCCGTTATGCGCGCCTACGGCTTCGACATCAAGACTACCACCGAGACTTCCTGCGTGGCGGAACTGATGCGGATGTATCAAAAGCTGACGGAAAGAAGTAAACGCTAAGATGAAATTTTTCAGATTTGAAGTCATTAATAACACAATACATATACTGGATGGCCCAGCGGCAGATAAAATATTAGAACTTCCAAATGACCGTATTGTAAAAAGGCTCAAAGATATGCTATTGCATTGGAATGACTTGATGGAGGCAAAGTCGTGCCTTGAGGCGTTCAATGAAAAAAATACCGATATAGTCAACAAGTCATTAGCACAAAATGCAATCGTACTCTTCTATAAGTGCTTCGGCAAAAGCGATTTCCGGGATAATTCACTCAAAAAAGATACAATATTAGCTGGTTTTCCACCTGCTGCAAAAGATGTTTTCGATTACTACAAAAATATTCGGGACAAGTTTATTGCCCATGATGCAAGCCGCCACGCGCAAGCTCTCGCGGGAATAATTCTTGAAACAGAGAAAACGCCCCCATTTGTTGACGAAATACATATGCTGGCTACCACCGAAATGTTCAAAACTAAGGAAGAAATAGAGGGGTTGAAGTCTTTCTATCGCCTGGTAACGGTATCAATAAAGTGGACTGAAGATACAATTGATAAATTGTGTGACAAAATCAAAGAAACCTATCAAACGCAGCCATTATCATACTTCAAAGACTTTGCCACTCTTCAACTCCGAGCTCCATCGGAACAAGAGATGTTCCAAAAGAGATATTGATAAAAGCACCACCTGTCTCAAAAATTCATGAGCAGGTGGTGCTTTTTTTATGAGCGCAAAAAGCCTAATTTAATGACATTGGCAGTCAAGCAGGTCTCTTTCCAGTGGTCCCGGTTCAGCCCGCCCCCACCCGCTTGGTGGAGGTGTGGTAGATGGGTTTCCACTCCACCTTTTTCACCAGAGCGGCAATGGAGATGGGAATATACGTAAACATGAAAATGGGGAAGGTAAAGACGTAACCCAGCTTCCGCAGAGGAGTCGCACTGATGTGTTTCCATTCGGAAAGCACCGTCAGCAGGCCGTAGAAAAACAGGCCCACATAGAAGTTCCACAGGGCAGACAGCATAAATCCGACAGTTACATCGATGACCTTGGCGGCGATATAGGCGGGCTGGGTCATGCAGCTGGCCAGGATGATGCCGTTGAACAGGATCATCACCAGGGTGAGCAGCATACCGGGGGCCACGGTCACGAACATATCGTAGCAGGAGGTACCCAGCCGTCCGGGGCGGAAACAGCCCTTCAGCAGGGGCACGGTATAATCCCGGTCCACCTCATAGAAGCCCTTGGACCACCGCAGCCGCTGGTCCCAGGACTGGCGGAAGGTGGTGGGCTGCTCGTCGTACACCACGGCGGTATCGCAGTAGCCGATCTTGCGGCCCTGGATGGCACAGTCCACAGAGAACTGGATATCTTCGGTGAGCAGGTGGAAGGGCCAGCCCCCGTTGTCCCGGATGACCTTGGAGGACACCAGGAAACCGGTACCGGACACATGGCAGTTGGTGCCCAGCAGGGTACGGGGGAAGTTGAGGAAGCGGGCCTCCCGCAGGAACCAGATGGAGTATCCGGCGGAGATCCAGTTGTCCCCGAAGTTCTTGGAGTTGCGGTAGCAGGTGATGGCGTCGTACCCCTTGTCAAAGGTCCGGTTCATCTCAGCCACAAAATTGGGGTCCACCAGGTTGTCGGCGTCAAAGACGAAGTAGCCGTCGTAGACGTCCTTACCCTCCTCCTCCAGACGGTGGAAGAGGTAATCCATCGCGTAGCCCTTGCCCTTCTTCTGCTGGTCGAAGCGCTCATACACAAAGGCGCCGGCCTTGCGGGCCACACCGGCGGTATCGTCAGTGCAGTTGTCGGCCACCACATAGAGGTCCAGCAGCTCTTTGGGATAATTTTGCTTGTTTAAGCTATCCAGCAGTTCTCCGATTACCTCTTCTTCGTTGCGTGCGGATACTACCACAGCAAAGCGATGGAGCTTTTCAGGCTGATGGGTCTCTTTCCAGCGCCGGCGCACCAGCCCCACCACCACATAGAAGCCCTGGTAAAGATAGAGCAGGGTAAAAAGCAGCACCACTGCAAAATTCAAATCTTTTACAAATTCTAATATCGTCATTCCATGATCCTCCGTCTGTTGATCGCTGAAGGAACCTGCCCGCGGTGGATAGCCGCGTGCATTGCATATCATACCACACCCAAAAAAGATTACAAGAGTGTTACATACCAATTAACAGAAGATTAAGGGAAAGTTTTTATTTCTTTTATACAAATGTAAGAAATCCGACCTCTCCTCTGTAAACAGATTCCATATCCCTCTGATTCGTCTGTTTTTGAAACATTCAGCACAGTTTCAGGTAGACATAATATTCTTGTATCATCGCGGTTTCTTCTTGGACGAAAATTTACAAAAAAAGATCCCGCCTTTTTGAAAAAAGGCGGGATCTTTTTCCTTACATCTTTTCAGGAGCGGTAACGCCGATGAGGGCCAGGCAGTTGGCAATGACGGAACGAACGGTGTCCGCCAGCTTGAGGCGGGCGGACAGCAGGCCGGCCTCCTCCCCCTTGATGCGGCAGGCGTTGTAGAAACGGTGGAAGTCGCCGGCCAGGGTAATAAGGTAGCGATTGACGTGGGAGGGGTCATAGTCCCGGGCGGAGATACGGATCACCTCGGGCAGCTGGGACAGGGTCTTGATAAGGGTCTTCTCCTCCGCCGTGGTAAAGAGGGTGGCGTTGACCGCCCCGGCGTCGGGCATTTGAGCACCCTCTTCGGTGAGGCGGCTTACCAGGGAGCAGATGCGGGCGTGGGCGTACTGGACGTAGTACACCGGGTTATCGGAGTCCTGCCGCACCGCCAGATCCAGATCGAAGTCCAGGGCAGAGGTGGAGGACCGGGAGTTGAAGAAGAACCGGGCGGCATCCACGCTGACCTCGTCCAGCAGGTCCCGCAGGGCGATAGCCTTGCCGGAGCGTTTGGACATCCGGACGGGCTGACCGTCCTGCAGCAGATTGACCAGCTGCATCAGCACCACTACCAGCCGGTGGGAACCGTCCAGGCCCAGGCCGTCCAGGGCAGCCTGGAGGCGGGCCACATGGCCGTGGTGGTCGGCGCCCCAGATGTTGATGGCCTTGGAGAATCCACGCTTCTCCAGCTTGTTGCGGTGGTAGGCAATGTCGGCGGCGAAGTAGGTGTAGAAGCCGTTGGCCCGGCGGAGCACATCGTCCTTCAGGTCCAGCTTGTCCACCTGCTCCTGGGTCTTGCCCTCAGCCATGAACTTCCGCTTGAGCAGATCGGTGGTGTTGAGCCACAGAGCGCCGTCCTTTTCATAAGTCCAGCCCTTGCCGGCCAGCATCCCCACCGTCTCGGCCACATAGCCGGAGCTGTGGAGGCCGGACTCCAGGAACCACTCGTCGTACTCAATCTGGTAGCGGCGCAGATCAGCCTTCATCTTGGGGATGTTGACGGACAGGCCGTACTGGGCCATGGCCTCCTGCCGCTCCTGCTCCGGCTTGTCCTTCCAGTCGGGGCCGTGCTGGTCGTAAAAGGCCTGGGCCAGCTCCTTAATGTCGTCGCCGTGGTAACCGTCCTCGGGGAAGGGATAGTTCTCCTCACCCAGCACAATCTGGAGGTACCGGGCGTCGATGGACATGGCGAACTTGTGGATCTGATTGCCTGCGTCGTTGACGTAGAACTCACGCCACACATCATACCCGGCCCGGGTAAGCACACTGGCCAGAGCGTCACCCAGCACACCGCCCCGGGCGTTGCCAATGTGCATGGGGCCAGTAGGGTTGGCAGAGACAAACTCCACCATCACCTTCTCGCCGTGGCCCTCGTCCACCGCGCCGTAAGTGTTGCCCTCGGCCTGGATATCGGTGAGGACCTCGCCGTACCATTTGCTGCCCAGGGTAAAGTTGAGGAAGCCGGGGCCGGCGATCTCCACCTTATCAAAGAAGGTGTCCGCCAGATCCAGATTATCCACAATGGTCTGGGCGATCTGCCGGGGGGCCTTGTGGAGGGCCTTGGCGCCCGCCATGGCAAAGGAGGAGGCGTAGTCTCCGTGGGTGGGGTCCTTGGGGATCTCAATGGTGGCCTTGACCTCCGCCCCTGCGGGCAGCAGGCCTTGGGCCGCGGCCTTCTCATAAGCCGCCTGGGTCAGCTGGGCGACCTGCTCCCGGGCCGCCTGGATCATATTGGACATATCTATCACCTTTTCTTTTACTTCTCAAAAATGCAGGCATTTTTGGGAGAGAATGCAGCCCGCCGCGCGCGTCCTCTGTTCGCTAAGGCGGCCAGATCCCACACTTGGGGGCTGAGAGGTGTTTTTCCCGAGGCTCATGTCCCCGGGAAAAACGGATTTTTATTGCTCCGTTTGGGGATGAATCTGCCGGGGTTTTACTGCCGGATGCTGCTTCCCTTCTGCCGTACCCGGATGTGGAAGAGATTTTCCCCCGCCACCGAGTGGTCAATCTCCAGGGCATAGTTGATCTCAATGCTGCCCCCTACCGGGCTGAGCTGGGTCCGCATCTTCTTGGTGTTGATGCCCACCGCCAGAGCGCCGTAGGGCGTGTTGTACATGGACAGATGCCGCCGCCCCTCCTCAAATACCATCTGGGAGTTGACCTCACCCACCCGCAGGAGGGTTACCCGCTCGGGCTCGATCTGGAAGGTGGTAAGGGTGCCCTCCAGCCCGGTGAGCTCGCTCTCCTGATAGCTGAGGGTGTAGCCGTCCTCGCCATCGGGGGACAGTCTGCCCTCGGTCACCAGCTCGATGACCTCCGGCTCCTGATCCTCAAAGGACTGCTTGCCCTGAATGGATATGATAACGTTGTTCTCCATGGTTCTGTGTTCCCTCTTTATCGGCCCTTCCGGCCGCAAATTGCACCATATTATATCCAATTCCCGCCCCAATGTAAAGGGCTGGTTTTCAATAGCAGCTGATATCCACCTGGCCCACGGTACCGGTGACGTCCCAGCCCAGGAAAATGGAGGCCAGCCGGGAGAAATCCTCCTGCCGGTCGCTGACAAAATACCGGCAGCTGCCTCCCTCTGTCTTTCCGGACAGGGCGCCGCCGGCCGTCAGCCGGGCGGCGGCGGCCCGGGCGCCCTCCGCTCCGGCGTTGACCAGCCGGACCTGGGGCCCCATCTGGGCGGCGATCACATCCTGGAGCAGAGGATAGTGGGTACAGCCCAGTACCAGGGTATCCACCCCCGCCTCCTTCAGGGGGGCCAGATACTCCCCCGCCACCGTCTCGATGACGATATCGC
Organism: Flavonifractor sp. An4; assembly: GCF_002161755.1. Classification (NCBI taxonomy): domain Bacteria; kingdom Bacillati; phylum Bacillota; class Clostridia; order Eubacteriales; family Oscillospiraceae; genus Flavonifractor; species Flavonifractor sp. An4. The sequence continues at coordinate 58,514 of NZ_NFIL01000015.1, forward strand.
CGGGTCGGAAGCGCCCGTTCTCCACCAGGGGCACAAAGAGGGGGCAGGGCTGGGCGGTCACCTGGGCCGCCGGGTCGGCCTTGCGGATGAGGGCCTCATAGGCGCCGCTGCGGATGGACGCCTGGGTGCCGATGAGTCCGATCCTGCCGTTTTGCGTGGTTTCCGCGGCGGCGGCGGCGGCAGGGGCCACCACACCCAGCACCGGGATGGGGTTCTCATTGGCCAGGATGTCCAGGGCCGTGGTGGATACAGTGCCGCAGGCAATGACGATGAGTTTCAAATCAAAGGTACGCAGAAAAGCCACATCCTGGCGGGCGTACCGGATGATGGTCTCCTTGGAGCGGCTGCCGTAGGGCACCCGTCCGGTGTCTCCGAAATAGACGATATCCTCCCCTGGCAGCAGGCGGCACAGCTCCCGCACCGTGGTCAGGCCGCCCAGGCCGGAGTCAAATACGCCAATGGGTCGACTGTCCAAGTCGTTCCCTCCTTGTAATACTATGGTTCTTTTAATGATAGGGGAAACAGGGCAGGAAAACAAGGGGTTATTTTCACATTTTTCCCTCCCCGGTTTGACATTTCTTCGGGGGTGATTATAATATGAGAGTGGGGTATGGTCCCTCCTGCCCCAACGTCATGACAGCGAGGAGGTCGCATTGGTATGAAGCTGGAACTGACGACCAAGCAGTTTCGCCGTCTGCTGGATATGGCCTATATCGGCAACTGGATCTTGAATTCCACCCGGGGCGACGACCGGTTCAGGGACTATGACGAGGTAGAGAGCCTGCTCTTTGCCAAGGCCCGGGCGGAGGGAATGCCCACGCTGGCCGAGGACTGGCAGGGCGAAGTGGTCCCCTCCCGCGCCTTTGCCGAAGGCGGCATCCACGAGGCCATCATGGAATACGAAAACAATGTGTTCTTCGATATTCTGGCGGAGGACCTGGCCCGCCGGGACATGGACGACGCCCCTATCGATGAAAGCAATTATGACGAACTGGCCAGCCGCATCGACGCCTATATCGCTGAATTTGAGGAACACGGCACCGATAACATCCTGGTAGACAGCGATCACCTGTAAGACGGCTCAAAGCCCCTGCCAATATGGCAGGGGCTCTTTTTATGCCTCCGGCTGATCCTCCTTCAGATCCTCCACCGTCAGCGCCATCAGCTCCTCCTTGCCGGGAGCCTCCAGCGCAGCCACCCGGTCAGACTGCCGGGCCACCGCCCGCTCGAACAGATTGCGCACGTCCCGGGCGTTGCCAAAGTTCTCATCCCGCTCTTCATACAGAGTTTCAAAATACTCTTCGGCATACTTCCGGCTCTCATCACTGAGGGTATATCCATTTTTCCTGCACATGGAGCAGAAGATCTCCATGAGCTGTTCCCCATTATAATCCTCAAAATAGAAATACTTGTTGAACCGGCTCTCCAAACCGGGGTTGGCGTGGAGGAAGCGGTCCATCAGCTGGGTGTAGCCCGCCACGATGACCACCAGATCCGCCCGGTGATCCTCCATTCCCTTCAACAGAGTCTCAATGGCCTCTCTGCCAAAGTCGTTGGGGTTGTCCTGCCCCGCCAGGGCGTAGGCCTCGTCGATGAAGAGCACGCCTCCCAAGGCCTTCTGAATCACCTCGCTGGTCTTGATGGCGGTCTGTCCAACGAAGCCGGCCACCAGACCGGACCGGTCCACCTCCACCAGCTGTCCCTTGGACAGTACGCCGATGGCCTTGTACAGCTGGGCCAGCAGCCGGGCCACCGTGGTCTTGCCGGTGCCCGGATTGCCCATGAACACCAAATGAAGGGACAGGGGCGGCACCGGCAGCTCGTGCTCCTGCCGCAGCTTGCGCACCTTCACCAGGTTGACCAAACTCTTCACGTCGGCCTTCACCTTTTCCAGACCGCACAGCTCATCCAGCTGTGCCATCAGTTCCTCCAGAGTAGGCTCCGGCTCCGCTGGCTTGTCCTCCTCCTTTTGCTCCGCTGCCGGGGCGGTCTGAGGCATTTGGGGGGTGGGCCTGCGGGTCACAAAGTCCCCCACGTCCAGAGGCGCCTTCTCCCCCTTCAATCCCTCCTGATCACACAGGGCGGAGAGGGTATCGGCGCACTGGTTGACAAACCCGGCCTCGGCCTCGCTGACCTGATCGTCCACCGCGGCAAAAAGCAGCAGCATTAGAGTAGTCAGATCGATGAACCGGCGGGCCAGGCTGGTGCCCGATACCTTGTCGCAGGCCCGCATCCGGTTGAAAAATTCCGGCGGCCGGAATCCGGGATAACCCGCCACGGCCGAGGACAGTTCCCAAAACAGCACCGATGGGGCCGGATTGCCCTTGGTGTAGATGGCGTTGTAAAATTCCACATATCTGGGTGTGGGAGAGGCCCCATCCCGCTGCCACAGGCCCAGAGCGCAGGCACGAAAGAAGGGATCGGCCTCCCGGCCAAACCGCTCCCGCAGCACCTGGTCCGGAATCTGACGCCGGAACGCGGCCACAGCTTCGCTGTACTGTTTGTGGGCTTCCGCAGCACTGATGGAACCTTTCATATGCTCTGCCTCCCCTGCCGTTCTGCCTGCTATTATATCCAATTTGTTTTGACGGTGCAACCCCGCCCATCAGTTGACATAATTGTTAAAAAACTTTTATATTTCCTGAAGTACCGTTGACGGGCTGCGCGTCGGCGTTGTACAATAGACACAAGAATGTCGATTGGAGGGATTTCCTATGGCATCCAGACGAAGCAGGGACGACCGTCCCAAAATGATTCATTGCGAATACTGCGGCGAAGACTACGCCTCTACTTATAAGCACTGCCCGTTCTGTGACGAGATTCCGCTGGACGACGAGGACTTTGACGGCGATGAGGATTCCCCCCGCCGTACCCGGGGCGGCAAGCGGCTGGTGACCAACACCAGAGGCGGCGGCTATGGCCGCGGCCCCTCTCCCCTCCGTCTGGTGGGGATCATCGTTTCTCTGGCTATTATCATCGCGGCGGTGATCATTGTGATCTCGGTGATCATTCCTCTGGTGACCAAGGGCGGCTCTGTGGACGATCCGTCCGGCGTGGAAAGCGTCATGCCCACCGACTCCGCTCAGCCCAGCATAGAACCCACCGAATCGCCCGATCCGTCGGAGACCATTCCCGCCGACCAGACGGCCACCGACTTCACCCTGAGTCTGACGGAGTTCTCCCTCAGTAACCGCTATCCCGATCCCATCACCCTCACCGTTACCTTTATCCCTGAGGGTTCCACCGGCACCATCACCTGGACCAGCAGCGATCCCGAGGTGGTCAGCGTGGATGAGACCGGCAAGGTAAGTGCCGGGACCAAGACAGGCAACGCCACCATTACCGCCACCATGCCCGGCGGCGTGACCCACACCTGTCTGGTTCACAACTCGGTAACTACCGGCGGCTCTACCACCACCGGCTCCGGCACCACTACGTCTACCTCTCTGTCTCTGAGCCGGACGGATTTCACCCTGAGCAAGACCTACCCCTCCTTCCAGGTGAAAGTGAGCGGCACCTCCTCCACCCCCGTGTGGAGCATTGGCAACAGCGCCGTGGCCACCGTGTCCTCCAACGGCACCGTGACCTATGTGGGCAAGGGCACCACCACCCTGACCTGCACCGTGGACGGCCAGACTCTGACCTGCACCGTACGCTGTACCTGATTCAAATAACAAGGAAGCCCCGGACGGCGATGCCGTCCGGGGCTTCCTTTGTTTGTTTGGAGGATTCCATCTGTATCTCATCACTCGGCAGCGCCAGGTGTTGTTTTTGGTCTGCCCCCACAGCCGGGGGGCAGTCACAAGGGCGGGCCGGTCTGTTGAACGCGCTCTGGATGGCATTTGTCCTCCGCACGCTCCCGGCGCGGCGCCCTTGCCTTCTTGCTTGGCTGTGCCTATAAGATACCACAGCCGCCCTGTCGAGTGATGGATAATTTTTGGACCTTATGTAAACGTTTTATGAAGTACCCTTCTGTCCGAAGTCCATGCCGCCGGACAGGCCGTCCTTCTCCAGCATCCGCTCCAGCACCTCCACGTCGGCGGTGATGTCCATGGTGTCCACCTCAAAGAGGCGGTCCAACTGCTTCTCGAAGCCGTCCACCACCTTGTCCATCATACCCTCAATGCGGGCCTTGGCAGTACGGATGTTCTCTCCCTCCACACCCTGGTCCTCCATACGGGCGTAGGCCTTAAGGATCTTCAGGGTGGTGGGCAGATAGTAGTTGAGGAAGGAGCGCAGCTGCCCCTCCTTGCTGGGATTCTGTTTTACATAGCCATAGATCTTGCTGGTGATCTCCCCGATCCGGTCAATCTTGCGGCTCATCTCGGGGTCGTCGATGTCGTCGTTGAGGCGGCGGATCTCCCGGAGTACCGCGTCGTCGTCCCGGATATCCAGGGGTTCCTCCTCTTCCGGGCTCTGGTCCTGAGTCTCTTCCGCCGATTCCGGCTCATCCTTCAGGCCCTCGTCGCTGAGGATCAGCTGATAGGAGGACATATCCAGATATCCCGCGGGCAGGATGCCCCGGTCCAGCATCTCCTGCAAATCGTTGCACGCCTTGCGCACAGGCACCGGCATGGCGTGGGCCAGCTGTACCACCGACACGCTCTCCCTCCGGCCAATGAGGGCCAGATATTTCCGGAACCGCCGGATCTTACGGGTATTGAGACTGCCCGCCAGCATAAGGGCCAGGCCACCGGCACACAGACCGATCACCGGAGACATGGCTGCCAGCGACAGAGGGAAGCCCATGATGCTGCTCACCACCGGCAGTCCCGCCGCGGTGGCAATGCCGAAGATAACAGCCATGATAGCTCCGCCGATGGTCATGGCCTTGCCTTTCCCAAGGCCCAGCCCTCTGCCCGCCGCCCCTGCGGGTGGGGTATGAAATCCCTGTGTACCAGGACTGGGCCCCAGATAAGGAAACTGCGGTCTGCGGCCCAGCGCGTTCAGCTTGCGGAACAGCAGGATCAGTCCCACAAACCACAGCGGACTGATCAACAGGATCAGCGTCACGATCCAGGAACCCAGATCCCCGTTCCCGTCCGGACGTCTGTATCGGTCATATGACATGGATACCGCCCCTTTTGCTCTCTAAAGTCAAAAAATGTTGTCATTCCATCACAAAAGTGTCAAAGTTTCGCTGGATATGATCCGCTGGACGGGCCATGCTGTAATAGCGGACAATCGCCGATATGATCCGCCGTCCAGGTGCATATAATCATACACTGAATCCGCTTTTCTGTAAAGCGATTTCCGCCGCCGGACCATGTAACCAATCTGTAATTGCTTTTCTCATAGGAAACACCTATAATATGGGTTACTGAATCATTTTTGATGCAGCCCGGCAGTTTCTGCTGTCTTTCTGGTAACGATCTGCCGGATTTTCTGCCCAGGCCCCAGGCCGGGCAATTATACGAGTTGGAGTGATCGAATATGGCACAAACAGCGGGCAAGCGAACCGCTCAGGCCGAAAAGCCCAGGGGCGGTAAGATCGCCCTCATTGTGGCACTGGCGGTGGTCGTCATCCTGATTGGCGGCTACCTCATTCTGTGCGCCGCCGCGGGCAGCGGCACTTTCCTGCCCAATACGACCGTCGCCGGGATCGACCTGGGCGGTCAAACCCAGGAACAGGCCCTGGATACCCTCAAAACCCAGCTGCCTGACCGGCTTTCTCAGCTCTCCGTATCCTTTGTGTGCGAGGGGCAGGAATTTACCATCCCGGGCAGCGACGCCACGGTGGATGACCAGGCAGTGGAATCCGCCCTCCAGGAGGCCCTGGACCAGCAGTCCGGCAGCTTCTTCACTCGCGGCGCCCAGTATCTGGGAGCCATCACCGGCGGCACCCATTATTCCGTCCCTGTGACCCTGAAGGACACCCCCGCCGTTGTGAGCGAGGCGGTGAAAAAATACGCAGACCCGGAGGCTCAAACCACTTGGGAGGTGTCCGGCGATCAGCTGGTGTTCCATAAGGGTGTCACCGGCCGCACCATCGACGTAAACGCCCTCACCGACGCCGCCGCAGAGCGCTTTACTCAGCTGCTCAACGACAGCAGCACCGAAAATGCCCCCCTGGAGACCCAGGTCACCACCGCCCCTCCCCTGGACCCGGATTTTGATGCCATCCAGAAGGAGGTCACCGTGGAGGCAGCCGACGCCTACTTGGACAAGAGCACCAAGCAGATCGTGCCCTCTGTCACCGGCGTCAGCCTGGATACTGCCGCCGCCAAGTCCGCCCTGGACAGCGCGGCGGAGGGCTCCGATGTCTCCGTACCCCTGACCAAGACCGAGCCCAAAGTGACCACCGCCGACCTGGAGGCCAACCTCTTCAAGGATGTGCTGGGCACCGGCACCACCAGCTGCGCTGGTCCCTCCAATCGCTGGTACAACATCGACCTGGCTGCCAGCCGGGTCAACGGCACCATCCTGCTGCCCGGTGAGGTATTCTCCTACAACGATCTGGCCGGCCCCTATACCAAATCCAGCGGCTATAAGGACGCCGGCACCTACCAGAACGGCCAGAGCATCGACGCCACCGCCGGCGGCATCTGCCAGCTCTCCTCCACCATTTACTGGGTCACCCTGAAGGCCAATCTGGAGACCGTGGAACGATCCAAGCACGCCTTCAATGGCGGCTATATGCCGGTGATCGGCACTGATGCCACCGTCTGGAGCAACCAGATCGACTTTAAATTCAAAAACAGTACCGACTATCCCATCAAAATCGAAACCTATCAGGATAAAAACCACAAGCTCCACGTCACCATCTACGGCACCGATACCACCGGCATCCACGGCGAACCCTACTCTGTTACCGTCTCTACAACTCCTTATAAAAACACCTATAAGCCCGATCCCAACCACCCTGCGGGCGCCGAGCCCCGGCGGGACCCCAATTACTCCCGCTACAACGGCGTCACCGTGGATGTGTACCAGAAGCTGGTGGATAAAAACGGCAATACGGTAGATACCATCTTCCTCTACCGCAACAGCTACAAGTCCTCCGACGCGGTGTACTACTACAACCCCGCCGACGCAGCCCGCTGGGGCATTGATCCCTCTACGGGACTGAAAACACTGACCCCGGTGGAGCCCACACCCACACCTACGGCTACACCGTCGGCTACCCCTTCGGCCACACCCAGCGCAACGCCGTCGGCTACCCCCTCTGCCACACCTTCCGCAACACCCAGCGCAACGCCGTCGGCTACCCCCTCCGCCACACCTTCCGCAACACCCACTGCCACGCCTCCACTGGAAATCACGACCACACCCGGCCCCGGTATGCTGCCTGAGGACAGCGCGGCGCCCGCAGCGGAGACTCCCGCAGCCTGATACAACCTTCTGCAAGGCCCCCCGCCCGGCGGGGGGCCTTGCTTGCCCAAATACGAAATGAGAAAGGAATTACTATGTTTGAAGGATTTTCCGGGGCCACTGTGGACTTTATGTGGGGCATCCGCTTCAACAATGAAAAGTCCTGGTTTGAGGCCCATAAAGAGGAGTACCTCACCCACTTCCAGCGCCCTATGAAGGAGCTGGCCAACGAGGTATACGCCCGTTTTCTGGACAAGCACCCCGACCTGGATCTGGTGTGCAAGGTCTCCCGCATCTATCGGGACGCCCGGCGGCTCTTTGGCCGTGGCCCCTACAAGGACCACCTGTGGATGAGTTTGGTTCGCCCCCATGTGGAAGCTGGCTCCGAGCCGGTGTTCTGGTTTGAACTGGAGCCGGAGGGCTGGTCCTGCGGCATGGGGTTCTGGATGGCTCCCGCGGTAACCATGGCCAAATTCCGGGCCCGGATGGACCGGGACCCCAAGCCCATGGAGCAGCTGACCCGCCGTCTCAATAAACAGGACCAGTTTATCTTGGAAGGTACGGACTACAAACGGCCCAAGGCTGCGCCCTCCCCCCTGCTGCAGCCCTGGTATGATAAAAAGAGCTTTGCCATCTCCCACAGCGCCCCCCATCAGGATCTGCTGTGGAGCCATGAACTGGCCGATGTGCTGGTGGACAGTTACGAATTCCTGCTGCCCTATTACCAGTACATTCTTTCCCTCAGCGGCGATCCCGATCCCCGCCAGGCCTGACTGACAGATTTTGTGTGAAAACTTCCCCGCCGCCCTGCACATACTATGCCACACAACGGCGAAACGGGGGCGAGGGGCGTGAGTCAGCTTCAAAAGCGGTGGATGGTGGTCATTCTGGCAGTTTCTATAGTCTGTCTGACCTTCTCCCTGGGTGTCCGGCAGAGTGTGCTGTCGGTTGACGCCCCCACCCAGCTGCCTCAGCAAAAGCTCATTGCACTCACTTTTGACGACGGGCCCCGCCGCTCCACCACCACCCGCCTGCTGGATGGTCTGGCGGAACGAGGCGTAAAGGCCACCTTTTTCCTCATCGGCCGCCAGATTGCTGACAACGCCGACGTGGTAGAACGGATGGACCGGGAGGGCCACCAGATTGGTATCCACACCTTTGACCATGTGCAGCTCACCGACTTGAACCAGACGGATTTTGACGCCCAGGTGGAGTCCACCCGCACCCTGCTGAAGGATCTGCTGGGCCACAACGACTTTCTCCTTCGTCCGCCCTACGGCAAGTGGGATGAGGGCGTAAAAAAGCGGGCGGGCTGTCCCATCATCCTGTGGTCCATTGATCCGGAGGACTGGGACGACAAAAACACCGACCGGGTGGTAAATATGGTGGTAAACCAGGCCCGGGACGGCGGCATTATCCTGCTCCACGACATCTATCCAGAGTCGGTGGATGCCGCGTTGCAGATCGTGGATCGTCTCCACGCCCAGGGCTACTATTTCTGCACCATTGACCAGCTCTTTGCCGCCCGGGGACTCTCCCTGGACCCGGGCGAGGTATATTGGAATGCCTACCCATGAACAAAAAAGACCTGCCTTACGGCAGGTCCTTTTTGCAGGTTTGGTGGTACCAAAGTCAACCCCCGGCTATGCCGGGGGTAAAAAATAGCTTATAGCGAGGAGGAAAGTAGAAAAGTAAAAAACTCCCTGATAAGGTAGGAGTGGTTTGCCGACCACACA
>NZ_NFIL01000016.1:0-66368 GCF_002161755.1 Flavonifractor sp. An4
TAAAACGAAACCTGGCGTTAATTAACGCCAGGCCTCGCAAAGTTTTGAATTTCCATTCTGCCCAGGAATTATGGGACTTCGAACTCAATTCCTGTTGCACTTAGTTTGACAATTCACTCTGAATGATCAGTCCTCGTCCACGATGAGGCCATAGCCGCCGTCATTGCGCTTATAGACCACGGCAAAGCGCCCGTCCTGATCCACATCCTTGAAGACAAAGAAGGTGTGGTCCACCAGATTCATCTGGAGCACCGCCTCGTCCACCGTCATGGGCTTGATGGGGAAGCGCTTGGTACGGACGATCTTGAACTCCTCCTCGTCCACCTCGGGGGCAAAGGAGGAAATCTCCTCGGCGTCCACACTGCGGGAGAAGGCATCCTGACGCAGGCGCTTCTCCAGGCGGCTCTTATTCTTACGCAGCTGGCGCTCCACGGAGGAGACCGCCGCGTCGATGGTGGCAAACATATCGGAGGTACTCTCCGCCACGCGGATGATGGTACCGCCGGAGCGGATAGTCAGTTCCACATTGTTGCGGTCCTTTTCCACGCTGAAGACGATGGCGGCCTCCGCATCCGCCTTAAAATAACGGTCTAACTTGCCCACCTTTTTCTCAGCGTAGGCGTGGACCTTGTTGGGCAGGTTGATCTTCTTGTCTGTGAACACGAACTTCATCGTTTTCAACTCCTTCCGCCCTCCGAAGAGGGATTGGTTCGCCGGCCGGGGCCGGTTCCCTGATTTGATTATACCACGTCGTACGCAGATTGTCACAACTTATTTCAAAAGTTTTTGTGAATTTTGCCCATCACACTCCGGACCCTCCGGGTGGGAACACACCCCGCAGCCGCAGCGGCCTCCGCCGCAGTCCCGCCGCGCACAGTTCCGGCCCGGACATACTTCCCCCTGTGGACACAGGGCATAGTCGCCGCCGGTGATGGTCAGCCGCCGTCCCTCCACCAGGGCCAGCGCCAGCTTCCTGCGGGCGGTATCGTACACTTGCTGCACCGTGGAGCGGGCCACCCCCATCTGGGCGGCGCACTCCTCCTGGGTACAGCCCAGCAGATCCATCAGGCGGATGGCCTCGTATTCCTCCACCGCCATCTCCACCGTCCCGTCCCCGCCCCCGGTCAGCGGTCCAAAGGTGTTGTGCCGGGGCAGGGCACAGATGCGGCGGCATTTCTTCGGTCTTGCCATGGGCGCTCCCTCCTGTTCCTGCTCTCAGTGTAGCAGATTTCCGGTATATGTCAAGAACACGCAAAAATAAAGCCGCTGCCAAAGGCAGCGGCTTTGTAATTACAGTCCGGCGAATACCGCTTCCGCGGCGGCCAGAGTGGCCTGAAGCTCCTCCTCCCCATGGGCAGCGGAGACAAACATGGCCTCGAACTGGGCGGGGGCCAGAGCCACGCCCCGCTCCAGCATCCCCTGGAAGTACTGGGCGTACTTGCCCACGTCGCTGCCCTTGGCGTCCACGAAGGTGGACACGGCGGTGGGGGTGAAGAAGGGGGCCAGCAGAGAGCCGATCTGATTGACCACCACCGGCGCGCCGGTCTTGGCAATGGTTGCCCGCAGACCTGCCGCCAGCTTCTCGCCCTTGGCGGCGATGTGGGTATAGACCTCCGGATGGTCCTTCAGGTAGTTCAGCTGGGCCAGACCGGCGGCCATGGCCACCGGATTGCCGCTGAGGGTACCCGCCTGGTACACCGGGCCGCAGGGGGCCACCTGCTCCATGAGGGCACGGCTGCCGCAGTAGGCGCCCACCGGCATACCGCCGCCGATAATCTTGCCGAAGGTAACGAGGTCGGCTTTCACGCCGAAGTATTCCTGGGCGCCGCCCAGGGCCAGCCGGAAGCCGGTGATAACCTCATCAAAGATCAAGAGGGCTCCGCTCTTGTCGCACAGGGCCCGCAGCCCCTCCAGGAAGCCGGGAGCAGGGCCCACCACACCCATGTTGGCGGCCACCGGCTCCACAATGATGCAGGCGATCTGGCCGGGGTAAGCGTCCAGCAGGGCCTCCACGGAGGCCAGATCGTTGAACTGGGCGGTAAGGGTGTGCTTCACGATGTCCTCGGGCACACCGGCGGAGGAGGGATGTCCTCCCGCCAGGGCGGAGGAGCCGGCGTTCACCAGCAGGCAGTCGGAGTGGCCGTGGTAGCAGCCCTCAAACTTGATGATCTTGTCCCGGCCGGTGGCCCCCCGGGCCAGACGGACGGCGGACATCACCGCCTCGGTGCCCGAGTTGACCATGCGCACCATCTCGATGTTGGGCACCAGGTCGATCATCAGCTGGGCGATCTCCACCTCCCGGCGGGTGGGAGCGCCGAAGGACAGGCCGTCCTTGACGGCCTTCTCCACCGCCTCCCGGATCACCGGGTGGTTGTGACCCAGGATCATGGGACCCCAGGAGCACACATAGTCGATATACTTCCGGCCGTCCTCGTCCCAGATGAAGGGGCCGTCGGCCCGGGTGATGAAGCGGGGAGCCATACCCACCGCCCGGTAGGCCCGCACCGGGGAGTTGACCCCGTCGGGCAGGACCTTCACGGCCTGCTCAAACAGTTCTTCCGAGCGTCCCATCAGCCGATGTCCCCTTTCTGAATGGCCTGAGCCAGTTCTTTGGCGTAGTAGGTAATGAGCATATTGGCACCCGCCCGGAACACGGACAGGGCGGACTCGCACATGATGCGGTACTCGTCAATGAGACCCGCGGCGGCGGTGGCCTTGATCATGGCGTACTCGCCGGACACGGAGTAGGCGCACATGGGCAGATCATAGGCGTCGGAGCACTCCCGGATCACGTCCAGATAGCTGAGGGCGGGCTTGACCATGATGATGTCGGCCCCCTCCTCAATGTCCAGGGCGCACTCCTTCAGGGCCTCCTTCCGGTTGTGGGGGTCCATCTGGTAGCCCTTCCGGTCCCCGAAGGAGGGGGCGGAGCCTGCCGCCGACCGGAAGGGACCGTAGAAAGCGGAGGCATACTTGGCGGAGTAGGCCATGATGGGGGTAGTCTGATAGCCGTGCTCATCCAGAATAGCCCGGATGGCGGCCACCCGGCCGTCCATCATGTCGGAGGGAGCCACCATGTCGGCCCCGGCCTGGACGTGGGACAGGGCGGTTTTGGCCAGCACCTCCAGGGTCTTGTCGTTGTCCACCTCATGGCCGCAGAGGATGCCGCAGTGGCCGTGGTCGGTGTACTCGCACATACATACGTCGGTGGTGATATAAAAGTCGGGGTACTTGGCCTTGATGGCCCGAATGGCCTCCTGGACCACGCCGTGCTCGTCCCAGGCGGAGGAGCCGACAGCGTCCTTGCGGGCGGGCAGGCCAAAGAGGATGCAGTGATTCACCCCGGCGGCCAGGCACTCCTCCACCGCCTGGCACACGCTGTCGATGCCATAGTGATTCTGGCCGGGCAGGGCCTCAATGGGCCGTACCCCCTGGAGGGTCTCGTCCACAAAGATGGGGTAGATCAGGCTGTCGGGGGACATCCGGGTCTCCCGGCACAGGCGGCGCACCGCGTCATTGCCCCGCAGGCGGCGGGGCCGTTGGATCAGTTCCATATCAAACACCTTCCAAAATGGTTTCCACCAGCGCGTCCATGGTGGCCTCACGGGCCACCCGCACAGGAATTCCGAATTTCTTTGCCTCCGCGGCAGTCTGCTGCCCGATGCACATCCCCACCATGCGCGAGAAATTGGCATCCTCACCCACGGAGGAGACGAAGCCCTTCACGGTGGAAGCGGAGGTGAAGGTCACCAGCAGGCCCTCCGCTCCTTCTACCGCCTCCCGCAGTTCCTGAGAACGGGGATTTTCATACACCGTGCGGTAGCTGGCCACGTCGTCACAGGCAATGTTACGCCTTGCCAGCCCCTCTGTCAAGGCGGGGGAGCCCTCCTCCGCCCGGAGGGCCAGCACCTTGCCCGTAGCGGGCAGGCCCTCTCCCAGATGGGCGGCGTCGTACACCTCCGGCACATAGTCGGCCTTCAGGCCGTGGGCGGACAGAGCGCGGGCAGTGCCGGGGCCAATGGCGGCCAGCTTCACGGCACCCAGGGCGCGGGCGTCCTTGCCATGGCCCTCCAGCCAGTTCCACAGGGCCTCCACCCCGGCGGGGCTGGTAAGGGCCAGCCACTCATAGTCACAAAGCCGCTCCATGGCGCTGTCCACAGCGGGACAGGGTTCCAGAGGGATCGTAGCGATGCAGGGGTACTCCCACACATCGGCCCCCAGGGCACGCAGCCGGGCAGACAGGGTGCCCGAGCGCTCCCGAGGCCGGGTGACCACCACCCGTCTGCCCTTCAGCGGCAGCTTGTCAAACCAGTCAAAGTCCTCCGCCAGAGCACACACCTTGCCCACCACGATGACGGCAGGACTCTCCACCTGGGCTTCCTCCGCCACGGCGGGCAGGGTGCCCAGGGTGGCGGAAATGCGCCGCTGGGCTGGGGTGGTACCCCGTTCCACCACGGCGGCAGGCATGGCAGGCTCCATGCCCGCATCCAGCAGCCCCCGGCAAATCTGGGGCAGAGCGGACACGCCCATCAGAAAGACCAGGGTGCCTTTGGTGCGCACCAGGGCCTCAAAGTCAATGTCCAGCTCCTTCCCCGCCCGCTGATGGCCGGTGACGATGTGGAGGGAGGAGCAGCAGTCCCGGTGGGTCACCGGAATACCGCCGTAGGCGGGGGCGGAAATGGCGGAGGTGATGCCGGGCACCTCCTCAAAGGAAACACCGTGCTGGGCCAGCAGCTCCAGCTCCTCGCCGCCCCGGCCAAAGAGGAAGGGGTCGCCGCCCTTCAGGCGCACCACGTTCTTGCCCTCCACGGCCTTGTCCAGCAGGATCTGATTGATCTGGTCCTGGGGCACCGGATGGCGGGCTGCCTGCTTGCCCACGTCGATCTGTTCCGCCTTCTCGGGCATCATGGCCAGGATGGCGGGGCTGACCAGCCGGTCATACACCACCACCTCCGCCTTCTGGAGGGCCTCCAGTCCCTTCCGGGTCAGCAGGCCGGGATCGCCCGGGCCCGCCCCCACCAATGTTACTTTACCAGGCATGGATTTCCCTCCTTCATGGAATTGGCCAGCTGCTCCGCCAGCGATGTACCCTGCTCTCTGGGTCCGGAGATCTTCTCCCGAAACATCTGCCCGGCCTGGTCCACATAGAGGCCGGTGAGGGTAATGGTCTCCCCCTCGAGCACGGCGTGGGCGGCAATGGGAGAGGAACAGCCTCCGTCCAGCTTGCGGACAAAGGCCCGCTCGGCCTGGGCGCACAGGGTGCCCGCTTCATCCACCACGCCGCTGAGATAGCTCAGGTCCTCTCCGGCCCGGGTCTGGAAGGCCATAATGCCCTGGCCCGCCGCCGGGATCATCTCCTCCACGGTAAAATACCGGGTGATGCGTCCCTCCAGCCCCAGCCGCTTCAGACCGGCGGCAGCCAGCACCAGGGCGGAATACTGGCCCTCGTCCAGCTTGCGCAGCCGGGTAAGCACGTTGCCCCGCACCGGAGCCACGGCCATGTGGGGGAACAGGGTCTTTAGCTGCACCGTCCGCCGGGCAGAGGCGCAGCCGATGGGCTTGGCCGGGTCCAGCTCGGTGACACCCTCGGGGAGCACCAGTACATCCCGGGGGTCCTCCCGCTTGGAGAAGCCCGCCAGAGGAATGGCCGGGTCCTCCTCCATGGGCAGGTCCTTGCAGCTGTGTACCGTCAGATCCACCCGACCGTCCAGCAGGGCGGCGTCCAGCTCCTTCACAAAGAGGCCCTTGCCGCCGATCTTGTCCAGGGTGCGGTCCAGGATCTTGTCGCCGGTGGTCTTCATGGTCACCAGCTCCAGCGTCATATCCGGATGGAGCGCCTTGATGCCCTCCATCACCAGCTCCGACTGAATGACAGCCAGCTTGCTCTCCCGGCTGCCCACCCGTATGGTCTTCATTCCAATCCCTCCAGTACGGCCCGGATGGCCTTGGCGGCCCGGGCGGTGCGGGCATGGTCGTCCCCCCGCCCGGCCACCCCGGCCACGATGTTGTCCCCGGCGCACACGGCGGGGAAAAAGAAGGTACATTCCTCCGGGGCGTCGGCCACGCTCACCGGGATGCCCAGCGCCCGGGCCTCCTCCCCCACCGCCCGGTTGACGGCCCGGTCGTCGGTGGCAGCCACCGCAATGGCGGCCCCCGCCAGATCGCCGGGGGTGTAGGGCCGTCCCTCCCACTGTATGCGCCCGTCCAGAGGCTTACACCTGGGGGCGATAACGGTGACCTCCGCCCCGAAGCGGGCCAATACCTCCGCCCGGCGGCAGGCCACCACGCCGCCGCCAATGACCACGGCAGTTTTCCCCACCAGGTCAATAAAAAGTGGAAAACGGAAGTGCTTTTCCGGCGGCAGGCTCCACCGGAGCCGGGCGGCAGTGTGCACCTCGATCTTGGCGGCGCACCGCTCCAGGTCCTCCGGGGTCAGGTTGTCCTTCAGCCCACCGGACAGCAGGTCCACCGCACGACTCACCGCCAGCTCCACCAGTTCCCGGGCCTCCGGCCCTTCCAGGTCGGTGGACAGCACCCGGGCGGCCACCGCCTGCTTCACCCGCTCCAGGCCGGGCAGGCAATTCTTGTAGTTCTCCCACTGGTTCAGCCGGTCCAGATACTTTTCCACAATGGCCGCCGCCTCCGGTGGAAGTTCCCGGCTGGCATCCACCCCCAGATCGTCCACGTTGTACAGGGTGAAGCCGGGCAGAGTGGCCACCTGGGGCTCGATATCCCGGGGAATGGCCAGGTCGGCCAGCACACGGGGCGGATGGGACAGCTCCGCCAGTTCCCAGGCCGTCACCGTATAATGGGGACTGGTGGTGGCGGAGAGTATCAGGTCCATGCCCTCCATGGCTTGATACCGCTCCTCGTAGGGGGTGACGGCGCACCCGGCGGGCACCACGGTCTCTCCGTGGTGATAGCTGCGCAGGGTCACGGTGACGGCACATCCCGCCTCGTAGAGGAGGGAGGCAGACAGCCGCCCCATCTCTCCGTTGCCGATGACCAGGGCCTTCCGGCCCTTCAGGCCCCCCAGATGGGCTTCCAGCCGGTCCACGGCGGACCGGGCCGCCGACCGGGGCACCCCGATAAAGCGGACCTTTGTCTTGATCTCCTTACCGGCGGCGGCGGCGTTGCGGAACAGGGTCTCCAGCACCCCGTCCGCCGTGCCCACCTCACGGGCAGCCTGAACCGCGCCCTTCACCTGGGTGACAATCTGATCTTCCCCCCAGATCTGGGAGCGCAGGCCGCCAGCCACCTCCATCAGGTGGCGGGCCGCCTCCTCCCCCGTCCGGGTCACAAAAGCGGCCGCAAAGGGGGTATATTCCACCCCCGCCTCAGCGCACAGCAGCCGTCCCGGGTCGGGCATGGGCCCCTCCCCGCAGGATAGGTAGAGCTCGGTGCGGTTGCAGGTGGACAGCAGCACGCAGCCCTCCACCCCTTCCCGGCGGGACAGGCGGCGGTCCAGCTCCAGCACCTGATTGCGGGTGAAGGACAGCTGTTCCCGCAGGTCGATGGGGGCTTTATGCCAGTCCAGGCCGGTCATAATGAGCTTCACGCCTCTTCCCCCTTTTTCACCAGCACCACCGAGAAGTAGCCGCTGCCCTCCTCCAGGTCGGCAAAGCGGGGACACACCAGTTCCCCTTCCATGCCGCAGTTGGCCACCAGGGAAGCCCGGCCCAGCAGGCCGTGCTCCTCCAGGGTGTTTTTCAGGGCGCCGATCTCCTTGCCCGCCTTCATAAACACCAGGTTGGCGTCCAGGTCCAGGCAGTCGGACACATCCTTGTGGGAGGCGGGGACGATGAGCAGCCGCTCGCTCTTCTCGCACAGGGCCATGTTCAGCTTGGCGGCTACCGCACAGAAAGAGGGTACGCCGGGGATGATCTGGGCGTCGTACCCCCGGGCTACCACCTTCTTGTGGAGATAGAGATAGGTGGAGTACACCGTGGGGTCCCCCAGGGTGATAAAGGCCACATCCTTACCCCCGTCCAGGGCGGCACACACCAGGTCGGCATTGCGCTCATAGGCCGCGTCCAGGGCGGCATGGTCCCGCACCATAGGGGCCTCGCAGGTCAGCAGTTCCTTGCCGTCGGCCAGCTCCCCCACGATATTGAGGGCGGTCTTTTCCCCCCGGCCCGCGTCGGGCACGGCCAGCACCGCCGCCTGGCGGATAATGCGCTCAGCCTTTTTAGTGATGAGTTCGGGATCGCCGGGGCCAACCCCCACGCCGTACAACATTCCTCTCATTGGTTTTCCTCCTTGAGCATTCGCAGGATCTCCCGTCGGGCCGCCCCGATGGTGGCGGCGGACCGGTCGGTATCCAAACCATCCACCTCCCGCAGCACCTCCATCAGGTGGGCGATGCGGGGCAGACGGAGATGATTGGCACGCAGGGCCGCCGGGTCGGCAAAGAGCTGCTCCGGCGTGCCCTCCAGCAGTACCTTGCCCCCTCCCAGCAGGTAGGCGTAGTCGCAGTACAGGGGCACGATGTCCATATCATGGGTGGCGATGAGTACCGTCATGCCCAATTCGTCCCGCAGCCGGGCGAGCAGCTTCATGATGTCGCTGACCCCCTGGGGGTCCAGCCCGGCGGTAGGTTCATCCAGAATGAGCACCTCCGGCTCCATCACCAACACACCGGCGATGGCCACCCGCTTCTTCTGTCCGTAGGACAGGGCGTGGGTGGGTTTGTCCCGCAGATGGGACACTCCGGTGCGGTCCAGAGCCGCCTCCACCCGGCGGTGGACTTCCTCCGCCGGCAGGCCCAGGTTCACCCCGCCGAAGGACACGTCCCGGTACACGTCGGCGGAGAAGAGCTGGTCGTCCGGGTCCTGGAACACGATACCCACCCGGCGGCGCAGCTCCAGCAGGCCCTTTTTATCGTAGCGCACCGGCTGGCCCCCCAGCACCACCTTGCCGCTCTTGGGGGTGAGCACCCCGTTGAGGCTGAGGAATAGGGTGGACTTGCCCGCCCCGTTGGCCCCCAGGATACCGGTGACCTTCCCTTTTTCTGCGGCAAAGGTGATATGGTCCAGGGCCACAGTGCCATCTTCATAGGTATAACACAGATCTTCTGCCTGGATGGCCTTCACGGCAGCAGCCTCCCTTCTACAAACCAAATGGCAATCTGCCCCGCCGCCGCAAATACGGTGAGGGGGAGCAGCCCCCACCCCGGACGATAGGCATCGTTCAGGGTGGTAAGGCTGCCGGTATAGCCCCGGGACTCCAGGGCGGTATAGATACGGTCGGCCTTTCGCCATGCCCGCAGGAACACCATGGAGGCCAGCATCCCCAGGGAGGACACCGACCGGCGAAACCCCCGGTAGCCCAGCCGGGAATCCTGGGCGGTGCGGATGTTGGAGGCCGTCTCGGCCAGCACGAAGATGAAGCGGTAAATGAGCTCCATCAGCTCCACCAGCAGCTTGGGCACATGGAGCCGCCCCAGAGCCATGGTCAGGTCGGTGACGGGGGTATTGAGGGAGAGAAAATACATACATCCCACCGCCCCCAGGGCCTTGCAGAAAATCCGACCGCCCATCCACAGGCCATCCATGGTAAAGCCCCACAAACTGTCACCTACCGGAATGGCGGCCACCATCTCTGTCCCGGCGGGGTAGGCCCCCGCCACGATGGTAAGACAGCCAATGACCAGGAAGATCATCGGCACCTTGAGAAAATGGAGGTACACCCTGGGGGAGAGTCCCCCCAGGGCAGTAATCAGCACCCCCATCAGAAGCAGGGTAAACAGGCCCACCGCCACGCTGTCGCAGCACAGGCAGATCACCAGAGCGACTACCGTCAGCAGCAGCTTGGGCATGGGAGACACCCGCCGCAGGCGGGACTGATAGGCGTAGCGGTCGGTGCCCATGGTCAGTTCGTTCCTTTCTCTTTTCCGTCCGGCTTCTTGGTGATGCGGCCCAGAATGAAGCCCACCACACCGGCGCCGATGGCGGCCTGGAGGGCGAAGAGCATGGACTCCACCTCGCCGCTGGCGGGCTCCAGAATGGGCTCAAACCAGGGCTCATAGTCGGGGTTAAGCTCCGTAATGGCCTCCTCAGCCTGGCCGTCGGCCCCGCCGAACTCGGCATTGGGCAGCAGCCACAGGGGCACGGCGGCGATGACCACCACCAACAGGATCAAAATCAAATTTTTCTGCCAAACTTTCATATCCGTCCCCTCCTTACAGCACCTGCAGCTCATGGAGCTCAGTCTTGCTGTACTTCTCCAGCACGTTGAAGATGACCACGGTGAGCAGGCCCTCGGCAATGGCCAGAGGGATCTGGGTCACGGCAAAGATGGTGAGGAACTTCACCATGCCGCCGTTGATGACCCCCAGCTGCACCGAAGTGACCACATAAGTGAAGAGGTCACCCAGGGCTGCGGCGGCAAATACCGCCACAGCGGCAGGAGCCTTGGCCTTCCGCAGCAGCTTATAGACCAGCCAGGACACGATGGGCCCGGCAATGGCCATGGAGAATACGTTGGCGCCCAGGGTAGTGAGGCCGCCGTGGGCCAGCAGCAGGGCCTGGAAGAGCAGCACAATGAGGCCCAGCACCGTCATCACCAGGGGCCCGAACAGGATGGCACCCAGGCCCACACCAGTGGGGTGGGAGCAGGAGCCGGACACCGAGGGGATCTTCAGGGCGGAGAGCACGAAGGCAAAGGCGCCGCACATGGCCAGCAGGATCTTGGCCCGGGGGGCCTGGTCGATCTTCTTCTTGATGGAGAAGAAACCGGCCACCAGGAAGGGCACGCACACCGCGCCCCAGCCGATGGCCCAGTTCACCGGCAGCATACCCTCGGCGATGTGCATGGCGGAGGCGCTCATGGTCATCAGACCCAGCAGCCCCACCAGCACCGCCGCGGCGCGGACGGTTTTGTTGGCAGTCAGAGTTTTCATGGTTGTTTCATCCTTTCCTATCACTCGTAGGTGGGTGGTTTCCGGGCCGGGCAAGGTTTTCCGGCTTGAGCCTCTCTGCCGCCGCGCGTCTTCCCAGGTTTTCCCAGTGACATGGTGCCCGGCGGCTCTTCTCTTACGGCAGCGGGACTGCGCGGGAGTTGCACCCGGCTTCCCTTTTCCCGGCCCTCTATGCAAACAGGCTTACGCCTGGAGTTGTTTGGCCTCTCCGGCGTGCTTGACGAAGAGGGCCTGGATACTGGGAAACTCTCCCAGGCCCTGGAGCACGCAGTTGACGGCGTAGCCCTCCTGCTCCAGCAGGGACTTCCAGGAGTCCTCCTCCTCCCCCGCCAGATCGTTTTTGGCATGGTCGCCCGCCACGATCATCAGGGGCCGCAGCTCCACTCGACTGGCTCCCAGTTCTTTAATACGGCGCACCGCCTCCCCAAAGCCGGGGTAGCCCTCCACCGTGCCGATGACCACGTCCTTCCGGCCCATATCCCGGAACACATACTCCAGCAAGGCGTAGCAGGAGTTGGCAAAGTGCTCGGTGCCGTGGCCCATGTAGAGAATGGCTTTGCCCTCCTCCGCCTGGGGCAGGTCTTGGAGCAGGGCCCCCACCGCGTCCAGGTAGTCCCCCGTCTCGGTGAGCAGGGGACATCCGAAGGTCAGTTTCTCAAACCGGCCCTCGAAGGGGACGGCCAGAGCCATCATCTTGTCGTACTCGTCGCCGTTCATGATGTGAGTGGGCTGGACCAGCACGTCGGTGTACCCCTCCGCCGCCAGCCTCTCCAGGGCGGCGGGCACATCGTCGATGTGGGTACCTTCCCGCTCCAACTTTCTTAAAATCATACCGCTGGTAAAGGCCCGGCGCAGGGTGCGCTCCGGAAAGGCGGAAGCCAGAGCCTTCTCAATGGCGGCGATGGTCTTTTCCAGGGTGTCCCGGTGGCTGGTGCCGAAGGACACCGCCAGAAGGGCTTGTGTATTCATATCCTTCACTCCCGTGCGTTGTTGCTGGCCTGGTAGAGCAGGGCGTTGCAGATGGCAGCGGCTACGTTGCTGCCTCCCTTGCGGCCCCGGGCCACGATGTGGGGGGTGTCCATGGTGAGCAGCAGCTCCTTGCTTTCCACCACGTTGACAAAGCCCACCGGCACGCCGATCACCAGAGCGGGGGCCATTTTCCCCTCCTCGATGAGCTCACAGGCCCGCACCAGGGCGGTGGGGGCGTTGCCGATGGCCAGCACCAGGGGGCCCTCCAGCTGAGCGGCCCGCTCCATGGACACGGTGGCCCGGGTCTCCCCCCGCTCCTTGGCCTCAGCGGCCACGTCCGGGTCGGACATGAAGCACACCGCCTTGCCGCCGAACTTCTCCAGCACCTTCTTGTTGATGCCGGAGAAGGCCATCTGGGTGTCGGTGACGATGGTGCAGCCCCCCTTGATGGCGGCGATGCCCGCCGCCACCGCATCCGGGGAGAACACCAGATTGTCGGCATAGTCGAAGTCGGCGCTGGTGTGGATAGCCCGCTTGATGATGGGCAGCTGGTCGGCGGGAAACACCCGGTCCCCCAGCTCCTGGCCGATGATCTCCATGCTTCTGGCCTCAATGTCGGCGGGAGCCACCCGCTGCAGCTCGATTTTTTTCATGGGTCATTCCTCCCCGTTCAGGATGCGGTAGATCCGCTCCATATCCAGACTGGCCCGCAGGCCGTCCGCCAGCTTGTCATACTGCCGCTGGGCGTACTCCTGCCAGTCCACGCTGGCGGCCTGGCCCTCCAGGCCCTTGGCCTTCAGCAGGCAGTTCACCAGAGCGGAGGCCGCTCCAGCCTTGTCAAAAATACCGTGGACGTAGCAGCCCCACACGTTGCCCTTGCTGAGGCCGTCGGTGTGTTCCTCCCCGGTCTGGGTGGCAAACTGCACCAGCGGGGCGGCGGCACTCTCCGTCTTGCCCATATGAATCTCATAGCCCTCAAAGGCCACACCGGCCAGAGGGGCGAAGATGCCCCCGGCCTGGACAAAGGTACCGGTCACCCGGGTGCGGGTCTTCTCCCCCTGGAACACGGTCTCAGAGGGCAGCAGGCCCAGGCCTGCCAGGGTGCCGCCTCCCTCCACCCCGTCCGGGTCGGAGACGGTGTTGCCCAGCATCTGATAGCCGCCGCAAATGCCGATGACCGCGCCGCCCCTGGCAGCGTGCTTCAGGATGGCGCCCTCCAGGCCGCTCTGCCGCAGCCACCGCAGGTCGTCCATGGTGTTCTTGGTGCCGGGCAAAATGATGAGGTCGGGATGGCCCAGCTCCCCCACGCTCCCCACATAGCGGAGGGAAACCTCCTCCATCCGCTCCAGGGGGTTGAAGTCGGTGAAGTTGGAAAGCCGGGGCAGGCGGATCACCGCCACGTCTACCAGGCCCACTTTACCGGATTTGGACAGACGGGCGGACAGGGAGTCCTCGTCGTCCACATCCACCTCCAGCATAGGCACCACGCCCAACACCGGCTTGCCCGCCAGCTCCTCCAGCTGGGTGAGGCCGGGGCGGAGAATCTCCACATCCCCCCGAAACTTGTTGATAATCAAGCCCTTGATCATCTCCTGCTCGTCCGGGTCCAGCAGCTTTACCGTGCCGTAGAGGGAGGCGAACACGCCCCCCCGGTCGATGTCGCCGCACAGCAGCACGGGGGCGTGGGCCATACGGGCCATGCCCATGTTGACCAGATCATCCTCTTTCAGGTTGATCTCCGCCGGGCTGCCCGCCCCCTCGATGACGATGATATCATACTCCGACCCCAGAGAGGAATAGGCCTCCATCACGTCGGGAATCAGGTTTTTCTTATACTTGAAGTAATCTCCCGCCTTCATAGTACCTCGTGGAATACCATTGACGATGACCTGGGAGCCCACATCGCTGGTGGGCTTCAGGAGAATGGGGTTCATCCGCACATCGGGAGCCACCCCCGCCGCCTCGGCCTGCATGACCTGGGCCCGGCCCATCTCCAACCCGTCGGGGGTGATGGCGGAGTTGAGGGCCATGTTCTGGGACTTGAAGGGGGCCACCTTGTAGCCGTCCTGCTTGAAGATGCGGCACAGCCCTGCCGCCAGCAGAGACTTGCCGGCGTTGGAGGCGGTACCCTGGATCATAATTGCCTTTGCCATCACTGCACCTCGCTGAGGGCGGCCAGCAGCCGCCGGTTTTCTTCTTCGCCCCGGACGCACATCCGGTACCAGTCGGGGCCCAGGCCGTAGTAGTTGGCGCAGGAGCGGATGAGCACCCCCCGCTCCAGCAGTCTCTCTTTCAAATCGGCCACACCGGGCAGCCGGAACAGGAGATAGTTGGCCTGCCCGGGAATCACGGTACACCCCGCCGCCGTCAGACCGGCGGCCAGACCGGGCAGGGCTTCCTCCACAAAGCGCCTGCCCTCCTCCGGCCAGTGGGGACAGCAGGTCAGGGCCGCCACGCCTGCCGCCTGAGCGGGGGTGGACACGCTCCAGGGCTGGGCGAATTTGCCCAGCTGCTCCCGCAGTCCCTCGTTGGCCGTCAGGCAGTAGCCCAGCCGCAGACCCGCCATGGCGTAGCTTTTGGTGAAGGCCCGCAGCAGCACCAGATTGGGGTGGTGGGCCAGCCAGGGGGCCAGCCCCGGCCCGCCGGTGGCCAGAGGCAGGAAGCACTCGTCCACCACCAGCACCGCGCCCACAGCACCACACCGTGTCACTACTGCTTTCAGCAGATCTTGATCGATCAGCCGCCCGGTGGGGTTGTTGGGGGTACACAGGAACACCAGGTCGGTGTCCGATTCGATGGCGTCCACGAAGCCAGCGTCCAGGTCGAAGTTTTTGTCCTGATCCAGAGTGTACCGGACCACCTGGCAGCCCACGCAGGTCACGGCCTCCTCATACTCGGAGAAGGCGGGGGCAGTGACCAGGGCCTTTTTTGGTTTCAGCGCAAACACCAATCGGAAGATCAGGTCGGCGGCACCGTTGCCGCACACCACCTGCTTCTCCCCCACTCCGTCATGGGCGGCAATGGCCCGCCGCAGGTCCCGGCACAGAGGGTCCGGGTAGCAGGCCGACTGGTCCGCCGCCTGCCGGACCGCCTCCGCCACCGGGGCGGGCATCCCCAGGGGGTTCAGGTTGGCGGAAAAGTCCAGGACCTCCCCGCCGTAGGCGGCCTGGGCGGTGAGGATATCCCCGCCGTGGGTGTAGACTGGCATAACAACGCTCCTTTTCGTGGACCATGTGGGCATTTGTCCTCAGGGGAACAATAAAATCAGCAGGGGCACCCCGCAGAAAAGCAGCAGGGCAAAGAAGGCGGTGGCGTACAGGATCCGGCCCGCCCGCAGAATATCCAGAGGCTCGGGAGGCCGCTGATCGTCCCCGATGTAGGGCTTCTCCACCAGCTTGCCGAAGTACCAGCTGGGCCCCACCAGCCGAAGCTGGAGGGCGCCGGCACAGACCGCCTCGGTGTGGGCGGCGTTGGGGGACTTGTGCTTTTTCCGGTCCCGCTTGAAGATGCGCCAGGCATTCTTCCCATCGTACCCCGCCGCCACAGCCCCCAGGCACATGAGCACACCGGAGATGCGGGCGGGAATGAAGTTCAGAATATCGTCCCACCTGGCCGCCGCCCGGCCAAAGTAGAGATATTTGTCGTTTTTATAGCCCACCATGGAGTCCATGGTGTTGGCCGCCTTGTAGAACATCCCCAGGGGCGCGCCGCCGATGGCCAGGAAGATGAGGGGGGCGATGACGCCGTCGGAGGCGTTTTCCGCCACCGTCTCTACCGCCGCCTTGGTTACCCCTGTCTCATCCAGCCGGTCGGTGTCCCGGCCCACGATCATAGAGACGGCGTACCGGGCCTTGTCCATGTCTCCGGTTTTCAGAGCATCGTATACCTTTCGGCTCTCAACGGCCAGGGACTTGGTGGCCAGCAGCTGGTAGCTGATCACGCTCTCCACCGCCAGAGCCAGCCAGGGGCTGACCAGCCAGCACCCCCACAGCAGCAATACCGTCAGACCGGTGGGGATCGCCAGGGTGAGGAGCACCAGCACCACGCCCCCTGCCAGCTCACCACCGTGGGACTTGGGGAAGATCTTCCGCAATCCCTTCTCCAGTACGGAGATGAGGGCGCCGATGGCCCGCACCGGGTGGGGAGCCCAGTGGGGGTCCCCCAGCAGCAGGTCCAGGCAGAAGCCAATGAGCAGCGCCGTCAAATGACTGATCCACCAACTCATCCCTTGTACTCCTCCAGCACCGTCAGCTCCAGGGTGTCCGGGTCCAGCGCCATGCGGAAGCCGCCGCAGTTGGGGCACATCCAGCCGTAATACTCCCGCTCCGGGCGGCCATACTTGGAAAGCAGGCCCATCAGCGCCCCGCCGTGGGACACCACGCCCACCCGCTCAAAGCCGCGGGCAGCGGCATCCTTGGCCAGCTTCCCGAGGCCGATGGATACCCGCTCCACCACCTGCTCGGCGGTCTCCCCTACCGGCATAGCAGCAAAGTTCAAACGGTCGCCCTGGCCGATCCAGGCCTGATACAGGGGATCGTCCTTCAGCTCCTCGTGGTTTTTCCCCTCAAAGGGGCCGAAGTCGGTCTCCCGCAGCTCTTCGATCACGGTGGTCTCCACCCCCGGCCACAGCAGCTCTGCCGTCTGGCGGCACCGCATCAGGGGGGAGCGGTAGATGTGCTCCACCTTGGGCAGGGTGGGCCCCACTTTACGGGCCAGCTCCTCCCCCTGGGGGGTGAGCGGTACATCCAAAGTGCCCACAAAGCGCTTCTCCAGGTTGCCCTGGGTGGTTCCGTGCCGAATGAGGATCAGTTCCATGGTTTGTCTCCTTTCAGGGTCATGGGCAGGCCGCAGAAAATGCGCTCCACACGCTCCGCCCGCTTAGCCAGACGGCAGCACAGCCGACCCACGTCCTCCCGCCAGGCCCGTTGGGCCGGGTCGATGGGTACCACGCCGCAGCCCACCTCGTCGCAGATGAGGATCAGGTCGGGATTGGCGGTCAGCAGCTCCTCCTCGTCCAGGTGGGGCCACTGCTCCAGGCCGTCAAAGATCGGCTTGGTTTTGGCTTCTTCGGGAGAATGGGCCACCTGGTCGGGAGTATATCCCGTTTTTTGCAGCACATAGTCCAGTTTTCCCTGGCCCGCGCCACCAACGATGAGTATCATACCAACACCTCGATTTTCTGGACCACAGCCACCATCAGCACCATAGCCAGCTCGCAGATCTGGAGGAAGAAGCCAGCCAGATCGCCGGTGACGCCCCCAAACTGCCGCTGGCTCATGACCCGATAGTACAGGCAGGCCAGTCCCGCCCCCAGCAGGGCAGCGCCGCCGGTCCACAGGTCCAGCCACAGCATGGCGGCCACGCAGGCCACCACCCAGATCACCATGACGCCACGGGCCTTGGCGGTATCCATGGTGTCGGTAAAGGTGGCCAGCAGGCCGGTGCCCCGGGCGTTGGGCAGGGTAACGGCAAAGAGACCGGACAGGCTGCGGGAGAGCACCGGCCCCAACGCCAGCACCAATGCGGCCCGCCCCGCTGCCGCCACCTCACTCCAGCAGGCGAAAAATACCAGCAGGTAGAGCCCGCAGCAGATGATGGCAAAGGCCCCGGTGTGGGAGTCCTTCAAAATCTCCAGCTTGCGCTCCCGGCTCTGGTGGGAGGACAGGGCGTCGCAGGTGTCGCAGAAGCCGTCCAGATGGATGCCTCCGCTAAGGGCGATGGGGATGAGCAGGGCGAAGGCGGCGAAGAAGAGGGGCCCGAAGCCCAGGTACCGGGCCAGAGCCATCCAGCCGTACAGCACCGCACCAATGACCGCTCCCACCAGAGGAAACCAGCACAGGGCCCAGGACAGAGCCTTTTTCTCCCAGTCCACCCTCGGCATGGGGACCTTGGAGTACATGGCAAAGGCAATGATAAGACTTTTCACACACGTTCTCCTTTCCACGCCACGGGGATGCCGCACACCACTTCGTAGACCTGTCCTGCCAGGGCGGCCACCCGGCGGTTCAGCTCTCCCAGCACCGACAGATAGTCCAGGGTGACAGGATCGTAATCCATGCCGTCGGAGAAGAGCTCGTTGGTGACCACCACCAGCAGCTCCGCCTGCTCCGCTGCCCGGCGGATGCCGGAGAGTACCCGGTCCAGCGCATGGTCCTTTCCGTCGGGGGAAAAGTACTCGTTGGCGCACAGGTTGGACAGGTCCTCCAGCAGCACGGCGCAGCCGGGGGGCAATACGATGTCCGCCAAACCGGTGGGGCACTCCACCGTCTCAAACCCCTTGCCGGCCCGCATCTGCCGGTGGCGCTCCACCCGGCGGACGCTCTCGGCGTCCCACACTTGCATGGTGGCCAGATAAATTCTGTTCTCCAGGCCGGAGGAGGTCACCAGAGATTCGGCAAATTCCGACTTCCCGCTGGCCGAGCCGCCGGAGACTAAGATCAGCATAACGCATTCTCCATTTCGTAGGGGCGGCCTTTATGGTCGCCCGCCTCAGCTCAGGGGCTGGTAGGCCTCAATGTCCACGGCCTCAAAGGTGGCCATCTCCCGGTACACCGCCAGGCCCATGTCCAGCAGGGGCATCACCGCCACTGCGCCGGTGCCCTCTCCCAGCCGCATACCGGCATAGAGGAAGGGCTCCAGACCCAGCTCCGCCAGCACCAGCTTGCTGGCCGGCTCGTCGGAGGCGTGGGAACCCAGCATATAATCTTTACAATTGGGGCAGATGCGGGCAGCAATGAGGGCGGCCACCGAGGAGATAAAGCCGTCCACCAGCACCGGCACATGGCACATAGCGCCGCCCAGGAACACGCCCGCCAGGCCCGCCAGATCCAGGCCTCCCACCTTGTGAAGCACGTCCAGAGGATCACTGGGGTCGGGCTGGTTGACAGCGATGCCCCGCTCAATGGCATGGATCTTCCGCACCAGGCCCTCGCTGGACAAGCCGGCGCCCCGGCCGGTCATGACCTCCGGCTCTTTATTCAAGAATACAGCGGCCACGGCGGAGGATGTGGTGGTGTTGCCAATGCCCATCTCGCCGGTGCCAAGCAGCTTGACGCCCTTGGCGCACAGGTCCCGGGCGATCTCCACACCCACCAGCACGGCCCGCTCCGCCTCCTCCCGGGTCATGGCGGGACCCTGGGACAGGTTGGCGGTGCCCCGGCGGATGTTTCTCTGCAAGATCCTCTCCCCGTGGAGAGGGACGGCCACGCCGATATCCACCGGCACGATCTCCACCCCGGCGGCCCGGCCCATGGCGCACACACTGGTGTCACCGGTGGACATATTCTCCGCCACGATGGCGGTAACCTCCTGCCCGGTCTGAGTGACTCCGTCAGCCACCACGCCGTTGTCGGCACACATCACCACCACCGCCCGCTTGGAGATGTCCACATTGGGGGTGCCGGTGATGGCCGCCATGCGGATTACCGCGCTCTCCAGAGCGCCCAGACTGCCCAGGGGCTTAGCGATGGAGTCCCAGCGGGCTTTGGCCTGTGCCGCCGCGTTCTGATCGGCGGGGGTAATGGAACGGACCACTTCTTCCAGTGTCATAGCGATTCCTCCTTGTAGCGGCGGGCCGCCGCCACGAAATTGCGGGCCATCTCAGGTCTGGCCCAGAAATGAAAGTGGGGAAAACCGGCGTACAGCGTAGGCGCATGAACACCGCAGTCCCAACCACGATTGCTCAAAGGTTTCTGGGCCCGGAAGCTGTCGCCGGGGTGCTGGCTGTCCCAGTAGTGGAACTCGTGGGCGGGCAGCTCCTCTCCCGCCTGACACAGCAGGCCGTGGGTACGGGCGGTGAGGGTCACATAGCCGAACCGGCCCAGCTTGCCGGTATTCCAGGCCCGGCCGGGGATCACCCCCGCCATGGGCCAGTCTTTTCCGCCCACATCCTCCAGTTTTTCATGGAGGTAGAGGAAGCCGCCGCACTCGGCCACGGTGGGCAGACCGCCCACCACCCCGTTCCGGATGGCGGACAACATGGCGGTATTTTGGCTCAGCTGCTCCGCCAGCAGCTCCGGGTAGCCGCCCCCCAGGTAGAGGCCGCAAGTGCCTTCCGGCAGGGCCTGGTCCTCCAGAGGGGAGAACTCCACCAGCCTGGCTCCCAGCTTCTCCAGCAGCTCCAGACCGTCGGCATAGTAGAAGCAGAATGCCTTGTCCCGGGCTACCGCGATGACCGGCGTACCCTCTACCGGCTCCGGCAGGTCCAGAGGCCCGGCGGCCAGGTCGGGGGCGGAGGCCGCCAGGGCCAGCAGGCCGTCCAGATCCATGGTTTGCTCCGCCTGGGCGGCCAGCTTTTTCAGCTTCTCCTTCAGGCCCGCCACCTCGTCGGCGGTGACCAGGCCCAGGTGGCGGCTCTCCAACGCACAGTCGGGCAGGCTGGGCAGGAACCCGTACACCGTGACGCCGGTCTCGGCCTCTATACATTCCTTCAGCCGGGGGTAGAGCATGGGGGACACCCGGTTGAGGATCACGCCCCGGATGCCGCTGTCCGGCCGGAAGGTTTTCAGGCCGTGGACCACGGCGGACAGGGTGAGAGCGCTCCCCCGGCCGTCCACCACCAGCACCGCCGGGGTGCGGGTGGCTTTGGCCAGATGGTAGGCGCTGGCCTCATGGCTCATGGCGATGCCGTCGTAGTAGCCCATGACTCCCTCGATGAGGGCCAGGCCGGACCCCACGCTGTTGTGCTCCAGCAGGGACCGGGTGCGGTCCTCCCCCAGGAAGAACAGATCCAGGTTGCGGCTCTTGGCCCCGATG
The DNA here is from genome assembly GCF_002161755.1 of Flavonifractor sp. An4. NCBI lineage: Bacteria > Bacillati > Bacillota > Clostridia > Eubacteriales > Oscillospiraceae > Flavonifractor > Flavonifractor sp. An4. The sequence continues at coordinate 20,642 of NZ_NFIL01000016.1, forward strand.
ACCTTGCTGTGGAACATGGGGTCGATGTAGTCGGGGCCGCACTTGAAGGCCACGGGATTGATTCTTCGATCCATCAGGGCCTGCAAAAGGGCGCAGGTCACCGTGGTTTTACCCCCTCCGCTGGCGGGGGCGCACAGCAGCAGCCGGGGGGTACTCATGGCCGTCCCTCCCCGGAGAAGATCCACACCGGATTCTGGGCGTCCATGAGGTGATACCGGCCCGCCTGCCGGGTGCGGGTGGCGGCCACCTGCACCATGTCAGCCCCCTCCAGAGGGGCGAAGAGCCGGGCGGCCTCGGCCACCGTCTCCAGGGTGACGGCGGTACACACCACCCGGGCGGCGGGATTTTTACGGAAAATTAGATTCAAAATCTCCTCCAGCTCGCCGGAGGTACCCCCCAGAAAGACCCGGTCGGGGGCAGGCAGGTCCTCCAGAACTGCCGGGGCGGTACCGGGTACCACCACCAGATTGCCGGTGTGGAACCGGGCCTTGTTCTCTTCCAGCAGGGCCACGGCCTCTTCCTTCTTCTCCACGGCATACACCTGCCCGGCAGGGCAGGCCAAGGCGCACTCCACCGACACCGAGCCGGTACCTGCCCCCACGTCCCACACCACATGGTGCTCCTCCAGCCGCAGCTTGGAGATGGCCAGGGTACGCACCTCCTCCTTGGTCATGGGCACGTCCCCCCGGAGGAAGGCCCCGTCGGGCAGGCCGGGGGAGTTGAAGGGCCGCACCACCGGGTCGGGGTTCTCCGCCAGCACCACAGACAGATCGGCAAAGGACTGCCCCGCCAGTTCCGCCGCGGTACCGGTGACCACCCGCTCGTCGGGGTAGCTCAGCCGCTCCCCCACTGAGACAGTGACCCCACCCAGCCCCCGGCGGGTCAGCTCCTTGCAGATGTCCTCCGCCTTGGTGGCTCCGCCGGTGAGGGCGAAGGTGCGGCTGTTGCGCTGGATCTCCCCCACCACGTTGTGGCTGCGGCCATGGGCGCTGACGATCTTTACGTCCTGCCAGCTGGTGTGCAGCTTGGCGCAGAAGTAGCTGAGGGAAGAGATGCCGGGGATGGTAATAACCTCGTGATTACCCAGCAGGGTCCACAGCTTTTTGGCTCCGCTGTAGAAGCCGGTGTCCCCGGACAGGAGCACCCCGACGGGACCCTCCTGCTGCTTTTCGATGTATTCAGCGATATCGCTTCCGGCGATGAGGGGGACGCAGGTGTGGCTCTCCTGGAAGGGCTCCAGCAGCCGGGGAGCGCCCACCAGGGTGGAGCACTCCTTGACGGCCTCCAGCGCCCACACCGTCATGGTCTCCGGAGCGCCCATACCCATGCCGATGAGATAGACTTTCATGCTTCTCCCTCCCGCAGCAGTTTCTCCTTACATTCTTCCAGGGTCAGGCCGGTCTCGGCCCGGGGCCGCTCCACCACCAGCAGCGCGCACCCCGCCTCACGGGCGGCCTCCGCCTTCTCCCGGAACCCGCCGTAACCCCCGGTGTCCTTGGTCACCAGAGTCTTGATGTGATATTGCTTCAGCAGGGCCACATTCAGCTCCCTGGAGAAGGGGCCCTGCATACAGATGATGTTTTTGGGCGGAAAACCCAGCTTCAGGCAGCGGTCCAGGGAGTCCGCCATGGGCAGTACCCGGGGATAGCACCGCTCTACCAGACCGGGCTTGGCAAAGGCGTCCAGCTCCTTGCTGCCGGTGGTGAGCAGCACATTACCCGGCAACCGCTCCAGCATATACGCCGCCCCGGCCATGTTTTCCGCCTTGTAGCGCCCGTCCCCGCCGCCGGACTGGCGCACCAGCCGCAGGAGGGGCAGACCTACTCCTTCCGCCGCCGCCTTGATGTTGGCGGTCACCTCCACAGCGTAGGGGTGGGTGGCGTCCACCACATGGGTGAAGGGGCGGGAGGCCATCAGAGCCTCCATCTCCCCCCGGTCCATCCGGCCCACATGGGCCTCCGCCTCAGGGGGCAGGAGGGTCTCACCGTACTCAGTGGCCACGCACACCAGGGTGGGAATCTTCTGATCCAGCAGCCACTGGGCCAGCTCTCTCCCCTCGCCGGTGCCGCCGAAGAGCAGGATGTTCATCTTATTCCCCCCGCTGGAGGTAGCCGCGGGGGGTTACCATCTTACCGCCCAGCACCTTGGTCTGGCTATTGCCGATGAACACGGTGGTGAACATATCCACCTGGGTGTCCCGCAGCTGGGCCAGGGTGAGGAGCTTGCCCTCCTCACCCTCCCGGCCGATGTTGCGGACGGTGCCGCACACGGTCTCCGGGTCCTTATCCCGCAGCAGGATGTCGCAGGCCCGCTGCAAATAGTCGGGCCGGTTCCGGCTGGAGGGGTTGTAGAGGCAGATCACGAAGTCCGCCTGGGCGGCAGCACTCAAACGCTTCTCAATCTTCTCCCAGGGGGTGAGCAGATCGGACAGGGAGATCACCGCGAAGTCGTGGGTCAGGGGGGCGCCCAGCACGGCGGCGCCGCCGCAGGCGGCGGTGATGCCGGGCACCACTTCGATCTCGATGGGGTCATACTCCTGGGCCACCTCGTAGATGAGCCCCGCCATGCCGTACACGCCGGAATCGCCGGAGCACACCACCGCCACATCCTTGCCGGTGAGGGCGGCCTCCACGGCAGCCCGGCAGCGGTCCACCTCCCGGCGCATCCCGGTGGACAGCACCTCTTTCTCCGGGAAATCCGGCTTGACCAGTTCAATATAGGCGGTATAGCCCACGATCAGGTCGCACCCTTCCAAAGCGGCCCGGGCACGGCCGGTGAGGTCGGCGCCCCCGCCGGGGCCCAGTCCGATGACAGTTACTTTTTTCATAGGATCTTCCTTCCCGCCACCGCCACGGTGACGCCGTTTTTTGCCTGCTTGGGCACCAGAATAGTCCCTCCGGCACACACTGCCGCCCGCTCGCACACGTTGTCCACCCCGGTGATACGGGCCACAAAGGCGGACGGGGTGAAGGTTCCCTCCGCCTGTTCCAGCTCCACCGCCGAAAAGACGGACAGGGGCAGGTTATGGGCGGCACAGAAGGCCAGCAGGCCTGGTTCGTCCTGTTTCAAATCAATGGTGGCCACCTGGGCCACCGCCTGGCACTCATAGCCGGACAAGGCCTCCTCCACCGCCCCCCGGATGGTCTCCATGGGGGTGCCTCTCCGGCAGCCGATCCCCAGAATCAATCCCCTGGGGGCCAGCCGCAGGGTACGGGAAAAGGGGCCCTTTTCCTTCCGATAGGTCACCCACACACCCAGCTCCGCCGGGTCCCCGGTCAGTCCCACCGGGCAGGGGTGGTCAAAGTCGCTGGCAAAGCCCACCGGCTTCCCCTCCAGCAGGGCGGCGGAGATCTCCTTGGCCAGCACCCGGTCGGTGATGACCATGTCCCGCTCCCTGGCCCACACGTCCACGGCGAACAGGCCGTTGACGTCGGTGGCGGTGGACACCGCCGCCTGACCGCCGGTAAGGGCGGCCACCTTCACCGCCAGCTCATTGGCCCCTCCCACATGACCGGACAGCAGGGGGATGGCAAACCGCCCCGTCTCGTCCACGCTTATCACGGCGGGGTCGGTAAATTTATCCCTCACATGGGGGGCAATGGCCCGGACGGCGATGCCTGCCGCTCCCACAAAGATCAAAGCGTCCGCTTCGGTCCAGGCTTTTTCCGTCCAGCCCTCCAGGCTGTCATAGGCCTCCGCCCCCACTTCAGGGGCGAACCGGGCGGGCACATGGAGGGTGGCCTCCAGCGCGTCAGCCAGGGTACGGCCCAAAGCCGCCCCCCGCCGGGTAAAGGCAATGATGGCCGCCGTCACTTGCTGGCCTCCCGGAATTCATGGGTAAAGGTGGGGTCGTACAGCTTGGACCGCTGGTAATCATCCCCCAGAAAATAACCGATGGTAATGAGGGCCGTCTTGGTTACATGGTTCTCCTTGGCGGTTTTCGCCAGGGTGGACACGGTGCAGCGGTACACCTTTTCCTCCGGCCAGGTAGCCTTGTACACGATGGCCGCCGGGGTGTCGGGAGAATAGCCCCCCGCCATCAGCTCCTCCTCCACCTGCTCCAGCAGGCCGGTGGACAGGAAGAGCACCATGGTACAGCCATGGGAGGCCATCTTCCGCAGCTGCTCCCCCTCGGGCACAGGAGTGCGTCCCGCCATACGGGTAATGATAACCGACTGTGATACGTCAGGCAGCGTATACTCCGCGCAGAGGGCGGCGGCCGCTCCCGAGAAGGAGGACACGCCGGGGGTGACATCGTAGGCAATGCCCAGTTTGTCCAGCTCATCCATCTGCTCCCGGTGGGCGCCGTACAGGGAGGGGTCGCCGGTATGGAGCCGGACGGTGGTGCCCCCTCTGGCCTCGGTCTCTTTCATCACCGCAATGACCTCTTCCAGGGTCATCTTGGCGCTGTCATAGACCTGGCAGCCTTCCTTTTTATAATCCAGCAGGGCGGGGTTCACCAGGGAACCGGCGTAGATGATCACATCCGCCTCCCCCAGCAGCCTGGCGCCCCGCACGGTGATGAGATCGGCCCCACCGGGGCCCGCGCCGATGAAATGTACCATAATCGAAACTCCTATCTGTATCGGCGGACGGCCGTAAAAGTCGCCCCTACGATTGATGTTGATGCAGAGCCAGCAAGTTGTCAGCCCCTGTTGTCTTTCCCAGCAGTCCGTACTGGTTGGAGAAGAACACCGCCGCGATGGCCAGGTCCGGCCCGGCCCGGTGGTGCAGCACCTCCTCCAGAGCCTGGGCGATGGAGGCCATCACCGGCTTCAGCAGCCCGTCCTCTTTCAGCAGCTCCACCCCGGCATCGGTGGTAGGGCAGGCAAAGAGGGCTTTCAGCAGCGCCGGGCTCCCGCCCGTCAGAGCGGCGTGGGCAGTGAGGGTCTCCCGCCGGCCATCGGCCACCTTGGAGTGGGTGTTCATGTTCCCCGCCGCCACTTTAATCAGCTTGCCCAGGTGGCCCACCAGCAGGAAGGATCGGAAGCCCAGCCCGGCAGCGTGGTCGATGGCGTGACCCAGATAGTTGCTGCAAGTGCAGCGGTGGGTCAAGTCCAGGCCCAGAGTCCCCTCCGCGAAGGAATCCCCGTAGTTGCCGGGGGTGACCAGCAGATCGGTGACGCCTGCGGCTTTGGCTATATCCTGCTCCAGGTAGAGGGAGTCGATGAGGGCGGCCTCGCTCATGGGGCGGACGATGCCGCTGGTGCCCAGGATGGAGATGCCCCCTTCAATACCAAGCCGGGGGTTGAAGGTGTGGGCGGCCAGGGCCTCCCCCTCCGGCACCGAAATGGTAATGGACAGCCCGCCGGTATAGCCTGCCTTGGCCATCTCCTCCTCCGCCTGGTGCCGGATCATCCGCCGGGGGGTGGAGTTGATGGCAGCTGCGCCTACCGGCTGGTCCAGTCCGGGCCGGGTCACCCGGCCCACGCCGGTACCGCCGTCGATGATAATGCCGGGGGCGCCGGTTTTTTCCGCCCGGGCAAAAATCAGGGTACCGTTTGTCACATCCGGGTCGTCCCCGCCGTCCTTCCGGACGGCGCAGCTGGCCCAGCCGGTTCCGGCGGACTGTTCCAGCAGTTCAACCTCCACCGTGATCCCCGCCGGGGTATCCACCCTTACCGCGGGCAAAGTCTCCCCGGTGAGCAGCAGTCTTGCCGCGCCAGCTGTGGCGGCGGCGGCGCAGGTGCCGGTGGTGTAGCCGCAGCGCAGCTGCTTATTTCCCACCGGGATATACAGTTTCAGCACCAGACCGCCTCCTTCGACACAAAAAGGCCCTCCCCAGCTTTGGGGAGGGCCTTTTTCAATGAAAAATGCCGCACCTCTCCACCTCAGAGCTACGCAATACGGTATCCCTGCAGCGGGTCTCCTGGCTTGCGTTTCCTCCTCCGGCGCACCTTCTCAGCCCCACGGGCCAATGGTATTCGCGCCTTCGTCCACGCTTACAGTAGAGGTAAGACTGCGCCGGATTTGCACCGGCTTCCCCTTTCGCGGCACTGCCGCAACTGCGGATACGATTCAATTCTCCGCTCATTATATCAGGACGCAGAGGAAAAGTAAAGGTAATTTCTTGTCATATGAGCGCACAGGGCGGTTCCCATACCATGACAAAATTGGTCAATTTGACCCCATGGCGTTCCACCTGCTGCTCCCGCTCCACCCGCCAGCCCCGGTGTTCAAAGAAGGGCCGGGCGGTAAGAGAAGCATGGGTCAGCCGGGCGCCGGGCAGGCCGTCGCACAGGGCGGTGGCAATCCCCCGGCCCTGGAGATCCTTATGGACATAGAGCCGGTCCAGGTAGCCGTCGCCGGCCAGGTCGGCAAATCCGGCAATCATCCCGTCCCACTCCGCCACCAGAGTGGTATGGGCCTGAAAGGAGGCGTCCCAGGCCGCCAGATCCACCTGGCCGTCGGCCCAGGCATCCAGCTGCCGCAGGGTATAGTCCTGTCCGCACACCCCATGAACCGTCTGATAAAAGAGCTCCGCCAGAATGGGGCAGTCCGACGGACGGTAGGGCCGTACCGTCAGACTCATGTGCGGCGCCTCATATGTCTGGCCTTGTCCCACAGCAGGGCGCCGTACTGACATACCTTCAGCAGCACGTTCATCACCGGGTAGGACAGGCACAGGAACACCACCAGCACCAGGAAGGACTGGATGGTCAGCTGGCTCAGGCCAAAGCTGGCCCCGAACCAGATAATGGCCACCGCGGAGGAGGCGCTCATGGCGATCATCAGCACCCGCCGCTTCCAGTCGAAGGGCTTACACACCTGATAGAGCACCAGCAGGCCGATGACCACCAGCAGGATGGTAGACATAGTGGACAACTCATCGGTGGTAAAGCCAAAGACCAGATAGAAGGCCTCCAGCCCCAGCACGATGATCAGGTCGGTGAGGCCGCCGGGCAGGGCCGCCCGGAACACGTTGGTGAGGAATTTTCCCTTCACCAGCGCGTGGTTGGGCTCCAGAGCCAGGAAGAGGGAGGGCACGCCGATGGTGACGGCGCTGAGGAAGGAGATCTGCAGCGGGGTCACCGGGTAGGGGAAGGTGGCAAACAGAGAGATGATGGACAGGAAAAAGGAGAAGATGTTTTTCACCAGATAGAGGGCGGCGGCACGCTGGATGTTGTTGATGACCCGCCGGCCCTCGGCCACCACCTTGGGCATGGCGGCAAAGTCGGAGTTAAGGAGCACCAGCTGGGCGGCGTGGCAGGCGGCCTCCGCGCCGGAGGCCATGGCAATGCCGCAGTCGGCATCCTTCAAAGCCAGCACATCGTTGACGCCGTCGCCGGTCATGGCCACGGTGTGGCCCGCCCGCTGAAGGGCCTGGACCAGCTTGCGCTTCTGGTCGGGGGTGACCCGGCCGAACACGGTGAATTCCCGCACCGCCCGGTCCATATCCGCGTTGGAGTGGAGGGTGGCGGCGTCCACATAGCGGTCCGCCCCCTGGATACCCGCCTGACGGGCCACCTCGGCCACCGTCACCGGGTTATCGCCGGAAATGACCTTAACGGCCACCTTCTGCTCGGCAAAGAACTGGAAGGTCTTGGGCGCCGATTCCCGCACCCGGTTGGACAGCAGCACCAGGGCCATGGGGCACACCCGCCGGGGGTCCAGCCCCTTCTGGTCGGGCATCCCCTGGTATTCTGCGGCCAACAGCACCCGGTAGCCCTTGGCGGACCAGGGGTCCACCTGCTCCTTCAGATCCCCGTACCGGGGCCCCAGGATGAACTCGGGAGCGCCCACCAGATAGGCGCCGTGGCCGGGAAAGACGGCGGCGCTCCACTTGGTGGCGGAGGTGAAGGGGATGGTCTTTTCCGCGTGCCAGGCCGACCGGCCGTGGAACTTCTTCTGCATGGCCCGGGCAGTATCGTTGTCCGCCTCGGAAACCTGATAAAAGGCGTTGAGGATCTCGGTGACCTCGGTCTCGGCGTACTTCTCCGGGTCCAGGTACACCACCTCCCCCACCTCCATCCGGGGTTCGGTGATGGTGCCTGTCTTGTCCACACACAGCACGTCCACCCGGGCCAGGGTCTCGATGCAGTTCATATCCTGGGCCAGCACCTTGCCCTGGGCCAGCCGGATCATGCTCACCGCCAGAGCCACGCTGGTCAGCAGGTAGAGACCCTCGGGGATCATGCCGATGAGGGCAGCCACCGTGGACACCACCGTCTCCTGGAAGGTGCGGCCCACGATGAAAAATTCCTTGGCAAACAGGGCGATGCCGATGGGGATGAGCAGGATACCGATGACCCGGATCAGCTTGTCCAGAGAGGACATCATCTCGCTCTTGCCCACCGTGACGTCCTTTTTGGCCTCCAGGGTAAGGCGGGCGGCGTAGGAGTCGGCCCCCACCCGGTCCAGCCGGGCCCGGCAGCGTCCCGCCACCACAAAGGAACCGGAGAGCAGGGCGTCTCCCGGCCGCTTGATGATGGCATCGGCCTCGCCGGTAATGAGGGCCTCGTTGACCTGGATCTGACCGGCCAGCACCGTGGCGTCGGCGGGGATCTGATCGCCGGAGGCCAGCTCCGCCACGTCGTCCCGCACCAGATGGGCGGCGGGCACCGAGCCCAGCTGCCCCTCCCGCACCACATTGGCCCTGGGGGCGGCCAACAGGTTCAGCTTGTCGATGGTCTGCTTGGAGCGCAGCTGCTGCAAAATGCCGATACCGGTGTTAGCCATGGCGATGAGCAGGAACAGCAGATCCTCCACCGATCCCACAAAGATCAGCAAAGCAGCCAGCACCACAAAAATAAAATTGAAGAAAGTAAAGACGTTAGCGCGCACGATCTGGCCTACGGTCTTGGTGGGGGATTCCACCGGATCGTTGGCCCAGCCGTTCTGCTGGCGCTCCCGCACCTGGACCATGGTCAGGCCCAGATTGGGATCGGCGCTCACCCGGGGCACGTCCCGGCGAGGACGGGGGACGGGCTGGGGAGATGGATGCTGTTTCTGCTTGCCTTTCATGTAGTCGCCCTCAATACTGTAAATTCCGTCCTCAGGACGGACAATTTCCAAAATCTTGTCACATTATAGCCGATTTTTCCGGCACATACAAGGCCGCCGGATAAATCTTAACCAATTCTCCACAATTTCTTAAACCGGGGTCATGGGGGCCCTCCTTCTCCGCTATACTGGAATCAAAGGAGGGGTATCCATGGAGCCCATTTCAGACAAGATGCACGTCCTGCTCCGGCTGGCACTGTGCGGCGGCGGCGCGGCTCTGCTGTACGCGGGCGCCCTCAAGTTGCCTGCTCTGGAGGAGCGCCGTCCCTGGCTGGAGGAACACCGGCTTCAGATCATTGCTCTGGGGGCGGCTGCGCTGTTCGGTCTGTCCCTGCTGGCTTTTCCCCGGCCGGAGGATGACAAGGAGCAGGAAGAGTCCGACTGTTGCTGCGACGGCTACGAGCCGGTGGAGTGAGCCGCCCCAAAAGCACAGGGCCCGCCGGATGGCGGGCCCTGTTTTGGACTTATCGGAAAAGGGGCAGCAGGGCCGCGCCGATGATACCGGCGTCGTTGCCCAGAGCCGCCCGCACCAGCCGGGTACGGTGGACGCTGTTGCGGGCGTAGTCCTCCCGATTCAGGATGTAGCGCACGGGAGCCATCAGCGTCTCCCCCTGAGCGGAGGGCCCACCGCCGATGCAGAACACCTCCGGCTGGAAGATGTTCACCAGGCTGGCCACACCGCAGCCCAGGTAATCCACATACTCATCGATGACCTTTCCGGCGGCCGCGTCGCCCAGGGCGGCGGCGTCAAAGGGGGTGCGGCCGTTGACCGCCTCCAGAGTGCCCGCCAACTCCCACAGCTTGGAGTCGGGGTGTTCCTCCATGACCTCACGGGTGCGTTTGATGAGGGCGGTAGCGGAGCAGTAGGCTTCAAAGCAGCCCTTCCGGCCGCAGGTACACAGCCGGCCGTCGTGCTCGATGACAAAGTGGCCCACTTCCATGCCGGCGTAGTTGAAGCCGGTATACAGCTTGCCGTTGAGGACAGCGCCGCCGCCCACACCGGTACCCAGGGTAATGGCGATCATGGACTGGCTGCCCTTGCCGGCGCCGGCGGCAAATTCGCCCAGAGCGGCGGCATTGGCGTCGTTCTCCAGGTAGATCTTTTTATTCAGCCGCTCCTCCATCAGGGCGGTGAGGGGCACATTGGAAAAGTCCAGGTTGGACCAGAACCGGATCACGCCGGTATCAGGCTCAATGGTACCAGGGGAACCAATGCCCACCGACTCAATATCATCCATGGACAGGCCCACCTGCTCCACCGCCGCCCGGGAGGCTGCCGCCATCTGATCGGCTACCTGTTCCGCCGGCACACCCCGGGGGGTTGGCAGACTGACCTTGCCCAAAAGTTCACCGTTTTCAGTCACCACAGCGGCAGCCACGTTGGTGCCGCCCAGATCGATCCCCAAATAGTACATCATCCCGCCTCCTTTGTTCTTCTCCCTGATTATAATGCACCCGGCCCGGCGGCACAAGAGGAAAAAACGGCGTCCATAGGACGCCGTTTTTCAGGTCACGATAGGCCCCCGGGCCTGCTTAGGGTAAGGGGTGGAATCCTCCATTCTCCGCTGGCGGCGGGTCCGCAGATGGACCGCCAGCGCGACAATGGCGCTGATCACCAGGAAGGAGTAGAAGCTGATGCCCCGGGACACCAGCACGGCAGGCGTCACCAGGCTGGAACCGAAGAAGAGGGCCATGGCGGTCACAAAGCCGCCCTCAGAGGCGCCCACGGCGCCGGGCAGCGGCAGATTGGCCACCGCCAGGGTCACCAGCGCCTGGGTGGCGATGATCTCCATCGGACTGGCGCCCGACAGGCCGAATGCGTAGTATACCGCCACAGGAATGGAGAAGAGAGCGGTGAGCTGGATGATGGTGATGAGCACCAGGCCCACCATCATACCCGGATTCTGTTTGACGCACTGGGCGCCCTTGTGGTACTCCTCCATCTGCTTCTCCAGCCGCTGGCGGGCCTTGTCCCCATTGCGGATGATGCGCACCTTCACCAGCAGTTTGAGCACGCCGCCGGTGAGCTTGCGGGCAGCGTTGGGCAGAAACATCAGGGAGAGCATTCCCACCGTCAGGCTTCCGTTGACCACCACACCGTAGAGCAGCAGCAGTCCCAGACCGCTCCCCAGATTCTGCACCAGATAAAAGTGGGTCAGGGCCGCCGCCAGAGCATAGACGATGACCACCGCCTGATAACACACCGCGATGAGCATCATATTCAGCGCGCCGTGGGCCGCCGGGATATTGTCCTTGGACATATAGTAGACCTGAGCCGGCTGACCGCCAGTAGAGGAGGGGGTAATGGAACTGACGTAAAAGCCCACAAAGGAATAGCCCAGGCAGCGGCGGTAGCGCACCTTATGGCCCAGACGCCCCAAAACGATCCTGGAACACAGGGCCTCGCTGCCCACAAACACAAACATCATACCCAGCCCCACCAGCAGCCACAGGGGATTGAGCTGCCGCAGGGTGCTGGCCAGCCGCGAGAAGGACATATCCCGGAGCAGCATATAGCCGGTAAAGGCCATGAGAGCCAGGATCAGCCCGATACCGACCAAGCTCTTCCGTTTGTCCATCAGGCGCACACCCCTTTTCCCGCAGTCAGCCGGGCCAGGATATGGGTCAGGCTCTCCTGCTCCAGCTGTTCTTTCAATGCGTGCATTTTGGCCGACATATCGGCCAGCGTATAGTCGTCATAGATCAGTTCCCGAATGGCGGTCAGACACTCATCGGGTTCCTTGGCCGCCACCCGGCCCATTCCCCGCTTCACCAGGAAACGGGCGTTGTTCTTTTCTTGCTCCAGGAAAGGCTCCCAGGCCAGAATGGGCAGTTCGGAGAAAATGCTCTCAAACATGGTGATGCCGCCGGGCTTGGTGAGCACCAGGTCGGCCCAGGCCATATATTCATAGACCCGGTCGGTAAAGCCGATCACCCGGATGTTCTCATATTTGTTGACCAGCCGGTCGTACAGCTTCTGGTTGCGGCCGGTAATGATGGTGGTATGTACGCCAGGCATGGTGTCCAGCGCCTCATAGAAGGAATCCTTCCGGGGCATCATGCCCAGGCCGCCGCCCATAATGAGCAGGTTGCGTTCCTTTCGGTCGCCCCGGTGGACGGGCAGCTTGAACTCCGCCCGGACGGGAATTCCGGTGACGCAGATGATGTCCCGGCTGACTCCCTTGGCCGCCAGCCGCTCCCTGATCTCCTCGGTGCCCACCAGATAGCAGTCGGTAACCCGGTGGATCCACTCGGAATGGCTGGTCAGGTCGGTGACACAGGTCACCATGGGCAGGCTGCTCCCCGTCTCCTTCTTCCAGCGGGCCACAATGCGGGCACAGATGGGATGAGTGGCGATGATCACATCGGGCCGCTTGCGCTCGAAGAGCTCCTCCACCCGGTCGGGGCACTGCTCATCATTCAGGGGCCGTTCGTCGGAATCCTTGTTCTGGGTAAACTTATAATAAAGGTTGAACAGTCCGCTGCCCCGGGTCACCAGGACATTGAACCACTTGTACATGGACTCGGAGTTGTGGTTGGTATAGGCGATCAGGTCCATGACCTCCACCTGTGCCTCCGGGAATGCCCGCAGCAGCTGCTGACGCAGGGACATGGAGGCCGACCAGTGGCCCATGCCGAACTTACCCGTTACGATCAGGATATTCACGCTGCTCCCTCCTCACGATACTCTTTCTCATGGTCAAGTATAGCGGGTGTTCTTTTAGAAAATCAGAGCCTGTTTCTTAAAAAGATATTAAGAAAAAGAAACAGATTGTCACTTTCCCGCCCAGACCTGCCGGGGCAGGGGCTCTTTTCCAGCGGTACACACCGCCGCCCGCCAGTCCGGACCGGCGTAGGCCCCAAAGCGCAGGCCGTCTTGTTCCCCCGTCTGTCCCGGCTCCAGCAGAGGCACGCCAATGGTCCGGGGCGCTTGACGCAGGCCGGTCCCCAGGCACTTGACCTTGGCCTCCTTCAGGGTCCACAGGGTATACAGGCTTCCCCAGTCCCCGCCCCGGCCCTGAAACCAGGCAAACTCCTCCTCCGAGAGCACATAACGGGCCAGTCCCGCCCGCCGGGGCCGCACCCGTTCCACATCCACCCCCAGCGGAGCCTCGCCTGCGCCGCACAGGGCCAGGCCGCCGCTGTGGCTCAGGTTAAAGTGCAGGCCGGGCACATCCGGAAACCAGGGCTTCCCCGACTCCATGCGGGCCACCCGGGGCAGTTCCGTCCGGCCAAAGTTCTCCCTGATCAGACGGGCGAGCAGCGCCCAGGCGTCGCCATTCTCCATCCGGAGCACCATCGTTGCCCGCCTCCTTCCGCAGCCACAAAAAGACGGCGAGCCCCGCCGGCCGCTTCACGGCACAGCAGGGACGCCGCAATATGCGTTTATTCATCATTATATCCGTCCGTCTCCCAATCCGCAAGCCCTTTTTACGTCATGATACCATTTTTCACAGTTTTTTCCTCTTCATTGAAAGAGAAGAAGAGGCCATTTACCCCTGCATTTGCTTTTACCGGCGGTTGGAGGTACAATGAGATACAACACACATCAGACCAGACGCTCTTAAAGGCTTTTTAAACAAATTCCCGTTCCTCCCTTAAAAGACGTCTGCTATTCTTTGCAGCATACGAGGTGAGCCTATGTATACCATTCTCGTCTGTGATGACGACCGCGACATTGTTTCTGCCCTGGATATCTATCTGACCAGTGAAGGTTACCGCACCGTCAAGGCCTACGACGGGCTGGAGGCCGTCAAGGCGGCGGAGGCCCAGCCGGTGGACCTGATCCTGATGGACATCATGATGCCCGGCCTGGACGGCATCCGGGCTACCGCCAAGCTGCGGGAAAAGTTTAACGTTCCCATTATCCTGCTCACCGCCAGGAGTGAGGACTCCGACAAGGTGCTGGGGCTGAACATCGGCGCCGACGACTACATCACAAAGCCCTTCAACCCCATTGAGGTCATCGCCCGGGTGAAGAGCCAGCTGCGGCGGTATACCAGCCTGGGCGGCAAAAGCGGCGCCAGTGAGAACACCCAGCTGCTCACCAACGGCGGCATTGTCCTGGACGACAGCGCCAAGTCGGTCACCGTGGATGGGGACCGGGTGAACCTGACCCCCTTGGAGTACAATATTCTCCTTCTGCTGCTGAAAAACCCGGGCCGGGTCTTTTCCACCAGCCAGATCTACGAGCTGGTATGGAACGATCCCTCCCTGGGTTCGGAGAACACCGTGGCAGTCCATATCCGTCACCTGAGAGAAAAAATCGAGATCGATCCGGCCAACCCCAGATACATTAAAGTGGTGTGGGGGTTGGGCTACAAGATGGAAAAGCTTTGACCCATTCAAAAGGAGGGGGAAACACCATGAAAAAACTGGGGACCCGGCTGGCGGTGAAGGCGATCGCCTTCCTTCTGGCCCTGGGCACCGGCGTTGGGGGCTTCTGGGCCACCCTGTTTATCCTCTCCCAGTGGGACACCCTGTGGACCGGCGTAGGCTACTACTCCAGCAACTCCTGCGCCCAATACATGAGCAACCGCATGGTGCAGGTGGAAGAACTGGCCCGATTGCTCCAGTATCAGGCCTGGGAGGCTCCGCTGTCCTACCTGGATCAGCAGCGCCTCAGCGACCTGGAATATGCGCTGGACAGCGAGCGCACCAATTTCTGCTTTACCATCCGGCGCAATGACAGCGGCGCGCTGGTCTACTCCAATCTGGAGGATGGCCAGACGGTGGAGAGCAGCGTCCATACCGTCCTGCGGGACTCCATCGACGTCACCTACAACGACGGCGGCGAGCGACGGAAGGATTACTTTGTATGGAACGGAGAAAAGCAGTTTTATCTGCTCTATGTGGTGCTGGACAACGGCACCGAGCAGCTGCTCACCCCTACCGACGCCGCCCTGGCAGCTCAATACGGCTACACCTTTAACGGAAACTCCTGGGACTACAACCAGGCCCAGGACAGCCGCCTGCTCTATATGGATCTGGCCATTGAATACGGCGTGGCCTATCCCCTGTCGGTCCACGACGAGTTCTGGGACAGCTCTCAGGATTTCAGCGAATATGCCCGGTATCTGCCCGCTCTGGCGGTGCTCACCGTGGTGCTGGACGTATCCTGTGTGCTGACCTGTGTCTTTTTGTGCCGGGTGGTGGGACGCCGTCCCGGCAGAGAGGATATCGTCCCCAGCCGGTTTGACCGTATTCCTCTGGACCTGCTGGTGCTGCTGGAACTCTGGATCATCATCCTGCTGCTGACCGGCGGCGATCCCATGGCAGTGGCCCTTAACTCCAACGGCCCGTCCACCGATGTGGTGGTGGGGCTGGCCCTCGTCTCCAGCGGGGTGGGTCTGTGTCTGCTCTCCTCCCTGCTCACCCTTATGACCCGCATCCGCACCAAAACCCTGTGGACCAACACCCTTGTTTGGCGGCTGATCCAGGTACTGGGCCGGGCGATCCGCAACGCCGCCCACAGCTGGCCCCTGACCGGGCGGGTCATCGTGCTCTTTCTGCTCTACCTGGTGGGTACCTACCTCACCGCCCTCACCATAGTGCTTGTTCCGGTCTATCAGGGCCTGGTGCTGTGGCTGCTGTGCCGGTGGGCCATCCAGTGGCACCGGGTCCGCCAGGGCACCGACCACATTCTGGGCGCAGATCCCAGCTTTAAGATCGACACCAGGGGCCTGTACCACGACCTGGCCCAGCACGCCAAGCAGCTCAACGACCTGGGCGGCACCATTAGCCAGGCAGTGGATGAGCGCATCCGCAGCGAACGTTTCCGGGCGGAGCTCATCACCAACGTATCCCACGACCTGAAAACCCCCCTGACCTCCATTATCAACTATGTGGATCTGCTGAAAAAGCAGCCCATTGACAACCCCCAGGTCCAGTCCTATATTGAGGTACTCACCCGGAAAAGCCAGCGGCTGAAAAAGCTGACCGAGGATCTGGTGGAGGCCTCCAAAGCCTCCACCGGCACCCTGCCCGTCCATCTGGAGCGGCTGGGCATGGTGCAGCTGGTCCAGCAGGCTCTGGGAGAATTTGAGGAGCGATTTGCCCAGAGTAATCTGGCGGTGGTCACCCTCTACCCGGAGGAAGAGGTGTGGATCATGGCGGATGGCCACCACCTGTGGCGGGTCATCGACAACCTGCTGTCCAACTGCAACAAGTACGCCCTGGAGGGCACCCGGGTCTATCTGGAAATCACCCGCCGGGATAACAGCGCCGTATTCTCGGTGAAAAACATCTCCCGGCAGCAGCTCAACATCCCCCCAGAGCAGCTGATGGAGCGTTTCGTCCGGGGAGACACCTCCCGCACCACCGACGGCTCCGGCCTGGGGCTGTCCATTGCCCGCAGCCTTACCGAGCTGCAGCACGGCCAGTTCGATCTGAGCATTGACGGCGATCTGTTTAAGGCCACCGTCACCTTCCAGCTGGCTCCCCCGCCGGAGGGGGAGGCGGAACCCCAGCTTCCTCCGCCCGCATAGCGAAAACGTCCTGCCGTTTTCACGGCAGGACGTTTTCGTTATCCGCAGGAGGAGCAGCAGTGCCCCTCCTCACAGTCGCAGGGCAGTTTAAGGGACTCGGGCACCGGCTCTCCCTTCTTCTGATAGTAGTCGGCCAGCGCCGCCTTGATGGCCTCCTCCGCCAGCACGGAACAGTGCATCTTGTGGGCGGGCAGCCCGTCCAGAGCCTCTGCCACGGCGGCATTGGTAAGGGTCATGGCCTCGGCAATGGTCTTGCCCTTGATCATCTCGGTGGCCATGGAGGAGGTGGCGATGGCGGAACCGCAGCCGAAGGTCTTGAACTTCACGTCGGTAATAACGTCGCCGTCCATCTTCAGGTACATCTTCATGATATCGCCGCACTTGGGATTGCCCACCTGGCCTACCCCATCGGCGTTCTCGATCTCTCCCACGTTGCGGGGATGCTCAAAATGGTCCATCACTTTATCTGAATACAGCATTGTAGTTGCTCCTTTCCAATTACAGTTCCCAGGTGGGTTTCTGGGCTTCCTTGTCCCACACCGGGGACATCTCCCGCAGGTAGGCTACCACGGCGGGTACTTCTTTCAGGATATAGTCCACGTCCTCCTCCGTATTCTCCGCTCCCAGAGAGAGCCGCAGGGACCCGTGGGCAATGGCGTGAGGCAGTCCGATGGACAGCAGCACATGGGAGGGGTCCAGAGAGGCGGAGGAACAGGCCGAACCGGAGGAGGCACAGATCCCCTTGGCGTCCAGATGGAGCAACAGGGCCTCACCTTCCACACCTTCAAAGACAAAAGAGGCGGTGCCGGGCAGCCGCTTCACCGGATGGCCGGTGCGGCGGGAATAGGGCAGCGCGGACAGGCCGGCGATGAGCTTGTCCCGCAGAGCGGCCAGCCGGGCTGACTCCTCCGGCAGATGGTCCACCGCCTCCTTCAAAGCGGCAGCCATACCGACGGCGCCGGGCACATTCTCAGTGCCGGAGCGGCGGCCCTTCTCCTGTCCGCCGCCCTGGATAAGGGCGGGCAGCCGGAGGGGCTTTTTCATATACAGGGCCCCGATCCCCTTGGGTCCGCCGAACTTATGGCCGGACAGGGAGAGCAGGTCCACATTCCACGCCTCCACATCCACCGGGATGTGGCCCACCGCCTGGACGGCGTCGGTGTGGAACAGCACCTTATGGGCTCTGGCAATGGCGCCGATCTCCGCAATAGGCTGGATGGTGCCGATCTCGTTGTTGGCGGCCATGACAGAGATCAGGATGGTATCCGGCCGGATGGCCTGTTCCAGGTTGGCGGGGTCCACCAGACCGTCCCCGTCCACCGGCAGGTAGGTCACCTCATAGCCCCGCTTCTCCAACCACTGGGCGGTATGGAGGATGGCGTGGTGTTCAATGGCGGTAGTGATGATATGGCCGGTCTTTTTGCCCTTGAGGGCCATCAGTTCGGCCACCCCCCGCAGGGCCCAGTTATCGGCCTCGGTGCCGCCGGAGGTAAAATAGACTTCTTCCGGCTTTGCGTTCAGGCAGGCGGCCACCTGAGCCCGGGCTTCCTCCAGATGGGTCTTGCCCTCCTGGGCAAAGCGGTACAGGCTGGAGGGATTGCCATAATCCCGGGTAAAGTGGGGCAGCATGGCGGCAAGAGCGGTATCGGTAACGGCTGTAGTAGCCGCATGATCAGCGTAGACAAATTTTTCAGACATCGGTGGCTCCTTTCCGGAATCTACTTAATTCCTATCTGTTTACTAGATTATACGAAATCTCACTTTGTTTGTCAAGCAAAATCTTCCGGCCGCATTTGATTCGGCCGCTAATTAAATTTTCTTAAAGATCCTGCTTTCCCGTTGACGGTATGCGGCGAGGGTGCTATAGTGGAGTCACCAGTTCCTGTAAAGAAATCGAGGTTTCACATGGATAAGAAACTCTTCCGCAGTATCCTGCTCATTATTACATACGCAGTCCTGCTGGTTATGGTCCTGGCCCGTCTGGATGTGATCGGCGGTGTGCTGGGCACTTTACTGGCGGTCTTTAAGCCGCTGATCATCGGCTTCTGTCTGGCCTTTATCCTCAACCGGCCCTGTCAGTTCTTTTACCGGCTGTACAGCCGTGGGCTGGACAAAACCCCCGCCCGGGGGGCCGCCCGCCCGCTGGCGGTGCTTACCGCCTATCTGGCCCTCATCCTCCTGATCGTGGCGTTGTTCTCCTTCGTGCTGCCCAAGCTGGTGGAGAGCATCCAGACCTTTGTGCTCAATCTGGGCGGCTACATCACCAACGCCCAGAACTCCATCAACCAGCTGCTGGAATACCTGCACCTGGACATGGAGCAGCTGGACCTGTCCAGCCTGAACACCACCCTGGAGGGTGTGCTCAAAAACGCCCTGAACATCCTGTCCAATCTGGGTCCCCGGTTGGTGGAGTTCACCACCGGTCTGGTCTCCATTCTGGTCACCGGCGTGCTGGCCCTGGTCTTTTCCATCTATATGCTTTCCGGCCGGGACAAACTGCTGGGCCAGTGCCGGCGGCTGCTGAAGGCCTATGTTCCCGCCAAGGTGGCCGGCCCCATCTCGGACGTGGTCTCCCTCACCGCCGCCACCTTCACCAAATTTGTTACCGGTCAATGTATCGAGGCCTGTATCCTGGGCAGCCTGTGTTCCCTGGGAATGCTCTTCATCCAGCCGGATTACGCCCCCCTCATCGGCGTCACGGTGGGAGCCTCCGCCCTCATCCCGGTGGCGGGCGCCTACATCGGCGCCATCGTATCCGCCATCCTGCTGCTGATGGTCTCCCCGCTGAAGGCCTTTATTTTCGTGATTTTCCTTATTATCCTCCAGCAGGTGGAGGGCAATGTGATCTATCCCCGGGTGGTGGGCACCTCTCTGGGGCTGCCCGGTATCTGGGTACTGGCTGCCGTTACGGTGGGCGGCAGCCTGCTGGGCCTGGTGGGTGTGCTCATCAGCGTACCCATCGCCTCGGTGATCTACACGCTGCTCCGCCGGGACATCCACAAGCGCCTGGGGCCCCCGGACCAGGCCTGAAAACCATAAAAAAGCCTGCTGCCGCAGCAGCAGGCTTTTTTGCACTTGTCAATCCTCCAGGATCTGGATGCCGCCTCCCAGCACACCGTCGCCGATGTACACGCTGAGGGTGGCGTCAATCTCGCCCTCCCACATATGCACAGCATCGGGAAAACGCTCCTTCATCCGGACGGCAAATTCCGCCATCTCCTCGGGCGCGCCGCCGTTGGCAATGCCCAGGTTGTACCGGACGCCGGGCCGGATGTGCTGTTCCATCAGCTCCAGGATCTTGTCCTGAACCTGCCGGCGGCCCCGCACCTTGGCCACGCTCTGAAGCTGGCCGTCGGAGGCAAAGGAAATCACCGGTTTGATGCTCAGCAGGGTACCGGCAAAGGCGGCCACCTTTCCAATACGCCCGCCCTTGCTCAGGTATTCCAGGGTGTCCACCGAGAAGAAGGGGAAGGTATTTTCGATCAGCTTGGGTACCCGGTGGCTCACCAAAGTATCCCAGTCCACCCCGGCCAGAATGTCCTCCCACAGCTGGAGCACCATGATCCCCATACCCAGGGAGCCGCTTTTGGAGTCGAACACGGCAATGTCCAGGTCCTTCCGGGTCTCCGCCTGGAGGCGCACCATATTATAGGTGCCCGACAGCCCGGAGGAAAGCATGACGGCCAGCACCTTTTCATAGCCGTCGGCCTTGATGCGGTCCAGGGTGTCGCTGATGCTGCCGCCGTCGGGCAGAGAGGTGCGGGGCAGCTCTCCCCGATGGAGGCGGTCATACACATCCTTGGCAAAGATGTCCACTCCGTCGGAGTATTCTCCGTCGTCGCAGACGATCTTCAGGGGCACCGTATAGATGGGCTTATCCGCCCGCAGCGCAGGGGACAGGTCGGCGGTGGAATCGGTAAGCAGCGCGATCTTCTGTACGTTTGACAAGTTGATCATCCTACCCTATAATCAATATTGCGAAACTGACATAACGTCGTTATGTGACTACTTAAATTATAGCGGCAAAGAGCCGCTGCTGTCAAGAGGTGGAAGCCAATGGAGGACTATCGGACCCGCAGAAAAGAGCAGGCCAGGCAGACCGAACAGGCCATTTTGCAGGCCGCCATGGATCTGTCCCGAAAGCAGAGCTTTGACAAGGTATCCATCCGGGAAATCTGCCAGCAGGCGGGGATTACGACCGGCGCCTTCTACCACCACTTCCGCTCCAAGGAGGATCTGCTCTCCCGGGGTTTCGCCCCCCTGGACACCTATCTGGAGCAGTGCCTGGCAGGCCATGAGGACGATCCCCCCGCCCGCCGCCTGTGGCGGCTCATGACCAACTATGCGGAATTTTTGGAAAACCTGGGCTGGGAGCTGGTGGCCCGGTATTATCAACGGCGTCTGGACGCCCCCGACGACACTTCCTCCATGGACTCCAGCCGGTTCACCCTCCGGGCCATGGCCGGCTGCCTGGCCCAGGCGGAGGCGGAGGGCGGACTGCTGCCCGGCTGGTCGGCGGAGTGGACCGCCGATTTTCTGCTCCGCCATTTCCGGGGCGTGGTCATTGACTGGACCCTCCACCGGGGCTCCTACCGCCTGCTGACCAAACTGGAGCAGGATTACACCCTCTTCAGCCATGTGTTCCGCACCGGCTGAGGAGGACAGGCAACTTTTGGCCCCATGGCGCATACCCATCTGTGAAGGAGGTGTGTGCCATGTCCCGGCTGCTGTCCAAAGCCAGAGTCCGCGATCTGATTCTGGGTCTTGTTCTGTTGTGCGCCACATTGGCGCTGATGCTCTACCCCAAGCCCTCCATGGAGGCGGCCCGCACCGGCCTCCAGCTGTGCTACAACGTGATCATCCCCTCGCTCTTTCCCTTTTTTGTGCTCTCCTCCCTGGTGGTGGAGCTGGGCCTGGCCCGCTACCTGGGCCGGCTGCTGGAGGGGATCATGCGCCCTCTGTTCCACGTCAGCGGAGCCTGCGCCTCCGCCTTTGCCCTGGGTTTTGTGGGAGGCTATCCGGTGGGGGCCAAGACCGCCATCAGCCTCTATGAAAAAGGGATGTGTACCCGCACCGAGGCGGAGCGGCTGCTGGCCTTCTGCAACAACTCCGGCCCGGCTTTTATCCTGGGCGTGGTGGGGGCGGGTATCTTCGCCAGCAGTACGGTGGGAGTCCTTCTCTACCTGGCCCATGCCATGGCCTCGGTATGTGTGGGGCTGCTCTTCCGCTTCTACAAGGCCGGCGAGGACAGCGGCAGAGGGAAATCCACCCGTCCCGCGCCCCAGTTTCAGGCCCAGCGCTTTTCCACCGCCTTTACCGGCTCGGTGAAAAGCGCCTTTCTCTCTACCTTAAATATCTGCGCCTTTGTGGTGTTCTTTACGGTGGTCATCCAGCTGCTTATCCGCTCCGGCTTCCTGCCCGGTCTGGCCCAGGCGCTGGGCACCGTGCTGGCCCCCTTCGGCCTGACACCGGAATGGGCCCAGCGGCTGCTCACCGGCGCGCTGGAGATCTCCTCCGGAGTGTCCACCCTGTCGGAGGGAGGCGCCCTCAGCAGCCGGTTGACCATGGCAGCCTTTATGCTGGGCTGGGCAGGCATCTCGGTCCACTGTCAGGTGCTCTCCTTCATCGGGGGCAGCGGCCTGTCGGTGGGCACCTACCTGGCAGGCAAGCTGCTCCACGGCGGTCTGTCCGCCCTTTTCATCGGCATTCTGGTCCGTTTTGTCCCCCTCAACGCCCCCGTCTCCAATTACCTGGCCGATCAGGTGGCCGGCATCGCCGGTATGGAGTTTCACGGCGCCCTCACCGCCTCCATCCTGGCCGCCTGGATGATCTTTCTGGGCTTTCTGCTGGCAGCAGCCCTGGGTTCACGAAAAAGCCTTGGCAAACGCCGCAAGCCCGTGGTATAATGATAAGTACTGAATTTATACAAGGACAGGAGGGATTCCATGCTGTTCCAAAAGGATATCGAACCCCGCTGCTGCTACTGTCAACGGGGCACTCAACTGGACGAGGAGCAGATCCTCTGCGTCAAGAAGGGTGTGGTCTCCCCTGGGGGCAGCTGCCGGGCCTTCCGGTATGATCCGCTGAAGCGGGTACCTACCCCGCCGGTGACGCTCAATCTGGATAAACTGAAAGACGAAGATTTCTCCCTGTAAACAGACCGGGACCCGCTGCTCAAGCAGCGGGTCCCGGTTTTTTGTCTCAGAAGATCAGCCGCACCGCCCAGGCGGCAGCCAGAAAGCCCGCCAGGTCGGCGCACAGAGCGGCGGGGACGGCATAGCGGGTTTTGACGATGCCCGCCGCCCCGAAGTACACGGCGATGGTATAAAAGGTAGTTTCGGTCGACCCCAGCATCACGGCGGCAGTGCGACCAATCTCCGAGTCGGGTCCATAGGTAGAGATCAGCTCCGCTCCCACGCCCAGGGCGGCGGAGCCGCTCACAGGCCGCACCAGCATCAGGCCCACCGTCTCCGGCGGGATGCCCACGGCAGTAAGCAGGGGGGCCAGCGCCTGGGCGGCCAGTTCCAACGCTCCCGACGCCCGCAGCATATAGACCGCCGTCAACAGCCCAACCAGAGCCGGAACAATGCGGATGAGCACGCTCAGCCCCTCCCCGGCCCCCGAGAGCAGGGCGCTGTAGACGTCCACCTTCCGGGCCATACCCCACAGGGCCACCACTCCAATGATGAGGGGCACCAGCATGGTGAAAAAGGTATCCATGCTCAGTCCCTCCACAGCCGGGCCAGCACCTTGGCCGCCAGGATGCCCACGCATACCGAAATGGCGGAGGCCAGCCACACCGCCGGCAGAATATCAAAAGGGGTCTCACATCCTGCGGCCAGCCGCACCCCTGCCACAGTGGTGGGGATCAGCTGGATGGAGGCGGTGTTGCACACCACCAGCATACACATCCCGTCGCAGGCCACCCCCGGCCTGCGGCGGCTCATCTTCTGGGCGGCCTGAATGCCCAAAGGAGTGGCCGCATTGCCCAGCCCCAGCAGATTGGCCGACACATTGGCGGAAATACAATCCATTACCTCCCGGTCCCGGGCAAACTCCGGATAGAGCCGCCCCAGCAGCGGGCGCAGCAGCCGGGACAGACCCGCCGACAGGCCGGAGCGCTTCATGATCTCCATAACTCCCATCCACAGGCAGAGCACCCCCGCCATGGCCAGACAGAGATCCACCGCCGCCCCGGCTCCCTCCAGAGCCGCCGCTCCTACCGCCGGACCGTTCCCCGTGGCCAGCCCACACAGGATGGAAATCACCACCATGCCCGTCCAGATCGCCGCCATTGCCATGGCTGTCCGCCCCTTTCCCTGTCCAAATTTCCAGTTCAGACTATCTATACGATCCAGCTTCGGAAAAGATACCCAATTCCAAGGCGAAAAATGGCAGATAATATATGAAGTTTTTGTAACATTGCTTGACAGAACAATACGTTGTGTTATAATTGTGTCAGTTTCTAGTTAATGAAGGGAATAATTGGAAACTAATAGGGAAAGGAAGTAGCATTTATGAAGTCAACCGGGATCGTACGTAAAGTAGATGAATTGGGCCGCATCGTTCTGCCCATCGAGCTCCGCCGCACACTGGATATCGCAGAGAAGGACTCTCTGGAGATCTATGTGGACGGTGCTTCCATTGTGCTGAAAAAGTATCAGCCTGCCTGCATTTTCTGCGATGATGCAAAGGATGTCATCAACTTCAAGGGCAAGAACGTCTGCACCAACTGCATTCGTGAGCTTCAGCTGAAGTAATCCGAGTTGAAAGAAAAAGGGACTCCTCTGGCGTTTTTGCCGGGGAGTCCCTTTCTTTTTCCATTACTGTTAATAATTATACGATTAACACAGGTTAAAAGATTCCTGCAATTTTGTGCTGTTTTTTCCCATCTTTTTCCCTGTTTTCCCGGCGATTCGACCGTTTTTTTGCTGATTCAGCATTTTTGGAACGCCTCCAAAAAATACGTTTTGTAATATTCAATTCCTCTCATTAGCATAACGGCGTTTTTTCATTCATCGCCCTGCCGTACAGCTCATTCTTAGGCAAACCGGTCTCCTTGGCGGCCTGCCGGGCGGCATCCTTCAGGGACAGCCCTTCGGTCCGCAGCTGGGCCACCCGCTCCAGGCCCTGCTCCAGGGTGGGGGTCTCTTTGGCGCTCTCCGCCGCCCCCTCCACCACCAGGACAAACTCTCCCCGGGGCGGATTTTCCTCATACCAGGTCACCGCCTCCCCCAGAGTGGTGCGGCGCACCTCCTCGTGGAGCTTGGTCAGCTCCCGGCACAGGGAGATCCGCCGGTCCGGTCCAAACACCTCCGCCAGGTCGGCCAGGGTGGCATTCAGCTTATGGGGGGCCTCATAGAAGATCATGGTCCGCTGTTCCTGCCGGAGCTCCTCCAGGTGGGCGCGGCGGTTTTTCTTGTTCATGGCCAGAAAGCCCTCAAAGGTAAAGCGGCCGGTGGGCAGGCCGGACACCGACAGAGCGGTGATGAGGGCGCAGGGGCCGGGAATGGCCACCACCTCCACCCCGCTCTGGGCACACAGCCGCACCAGGTCCTCGCCGGGGTCGGACACTGCCGGGGTGCCCGCGTCGGTAACCAGGGCGCAGCTCTCCCCCGCCAGCAGGCGGCCCAGCACCGCCTGTCCCCCCGCCTCGGTGTTGTGGCGGTAGTAGGAGATGAGGGGCTTTTTCAGCCCCAGGTGGTTGAGCAGCTTGAGGGTCACCCGGGTGTCCTCGGCAGCAATAAAGTCCACCGACTCCAGAGTGTCCGCGATGCGCTGGGAAATGTCCCCCAAATTGCCGATGGGGGTGGGTACCAGATATAAAATGCCGGCCATAGGATTACCTCCGGTTCATCAGTAGTGTGGGCAGGACCTCCAGTCCCGGCCTGCCCTGGCGCACCGCCTCCACCAGAACGGCAGAGGGGGGCGTGTCGGCGTCATGCTGGATCAGTTGGAGCCGTTTGGGCTCCAGACCGCCGCCCTGCAGGGCGGTAAAGAGCTCCGCCAGCCGTTCCGGCCGGTGGACCAGAGCAAACCGCCCGCCGTTTTTCACCAGCCGTCCGGCAGCGGCGCACCAGTCGGTCAAAGTGGCCTCCTCCATGCGGGCCGCCCCGCCGTCTCCCCCGCTGCCCGCCTTGAAATAGGGCGGGTTGGAGATCACAAGAGAGAACCCTCCCGCAGATAACGTTTTGCACACCTGGCGGAGATCGCCGGTGTAAATTTCCCCTGTCAGACCGTTTTCTGTCAGATTTTTGCGGGCCAGAGCGCTGTCCTCGGGGGAGATTTCCACACCGGACAGGGCCAATGTGGATTGCCGGGCCGCCAGCAGCAGGAGCAGGGCTCCCGCGCCGCAGCCCAGGTCGCACACCCGATCCCCCCGCCGCAGGGTGGCAAAGGAGGCCAGGACCAGACTGTCCTGCCCCAGGGGAAAGCAGGTATCCGACTGCTCATAGCGGTAAGGCCCCAGCTGCTCCGGCGCTCTCATGCCATTTCCTCCATCAGGTGGCGGACGATGCGGCCGGTAAGGCCCCAGATGGGCCGGTCCGGCCAGGCGTAGACGGGCACGGTGGTCTCCCCGCTGCGCCAGCGGTAGCCCCGGGGAAAACCGATGCTGTCATAGGGAAAATCCGCCGCCACCTGGGGTTTGAGCTCGTAGGAGTAGACCTGGGGCGGGTGATCCCGGAGCCAGGCTACCGGCACCAGAAAGGTACTGTCCACCTCCGCGGGGCTGGGTACCATAGCGGCCATTCCCGCCGGGCTCACGATCCCCAGGAAAGGATGCATGACGAACTTGCCCTGCTGCACCAGCCGGTCCAGGGGGGCAATAGTCTCCACCTCATGGGGCGGAATTGCCAGCTCCTCAAAGGTCTCCCGCAGGGCGCAGTCCTGGGGATTCTCCCCCGGCTCCACCCGCCCGCCGGGAAAACACACCTCCCCCGGCTGATGGGCCAATGTGCTGGCCCGCACTTCAAAAAGCAGACTGGGCCCTTCCGGCCCATCCACCAGCGGCACCAGCACCGCGTACTGCTGCTTGACGTCCTGTATGCCAGGCATATGGCCCGCCCAGCGGGCCCGGAAATCCGATAAGGTCATAGTGTCTCCATCCAATCACAGAGGGCCTGATGGAAGCGTCCCACATGGACGCCGTCCAGCAGGCGGTGGTTCAGTTCCAGACTGAGGCTGAGCAAGGTCCTGTCCCCCCGCTCCTCCCAGCGGCCCCAGCTTACCCGGGGCACCGAGTCCCAGGGCACCACATCCCGCTC
Source organism: Flavonifractor sp. An4 (assembly GCF_002161755.1). Lineage (NCBI taxonomy): Bacteria > Bacillati > Bacillota > Clostridia > Eubacteriales > Oscillospiraceae > Flavonifractor > Flavonifractor sp. An4. The sequence continues at coordinate 47,397 of NZ_NFIL01000016.1, forward strand.
GTTGGTCAGGGCAGTAATGGGGAACCAGGGCAGACAGGTAAAGTAGATCAGTTCATCCTCCGCCCAGGGCCCGGCGGTGATGAATTCCGTCTGGGCCGCCGAGGCGGCCTTGGCCCGGCGGCAGAAGTCGGCCAGATCCTCCCCCGCCTCCAGGGTGACAATGTGGAAGAGGTCGCTGCCCTCCTTCAGGTCGGTGAAGCTGGGCACCAGCCGGTCATGGCGCACGATCTTGCCGTTGCGGTCCTTGTAGAGGAAGGCCTCCACCCCCTCCATGGCCTTGGTCACCCCAAAGACCATAGCGGAGTAAAAGGACAGTCCCTCCTGCTTGCACCGCCGCCGGAGCGCCGTCACATCCACCGGGAAGGTCAGGCTGTAAAAGGGGTGGGACATGGGGGCGAAAAAGGCATAGTGTTCCTTTCGGGCCCAGGTCTCCAGATCGATCTCCTGTGTCATAACAATTCCCTCTCTTTTCAGCTCTCCGGCCGGGTGAAGTGAGCCAGCGGATCGGGCCGGCTCCACAGCACCACCGTTCCCGCCTCCCGGCTTTTGGGCACATCGATGAGCCGCTGATTGGTGCTACCCCGGAACAAAGCGTCGTAGGACTTGAGATTTTCCACAAAGGGCCCATCCACCAGCACGTCCACCTGCTCCAGCAGAGCCAGCACATCCGGCATTCCCTGCTCCAGCATGGTTTCGTAGCGATAGCCGGTATAGGCCCACACATTGAGGCCGTTTTCTTTGGCCCGGGCCGCCAGGGCGGCGCACTCTCCCGCCTGGTCAAAGGGCTCCCCGCCGGAGAGGGTAAGCCCGTCGGTCAGGGGATTGGACAGCATCTGCTCCGCCAGCTCTGTTACCGTGGCCTCCCGGCCCCCTGCGGGATCGTGGGTCTCCGGATTGTGGCAGCCGGGACAGCGGTGGGGACAGCCCTGGGTAAAGACAGTAAACCGCAGGCCGGGACCGTCCACAATGGAGTCGGACACAACATTGGCAATACGCATATCATTTCTCCTATAAAAAGCGGGGGCTGCTGCACCAGGGTGCAACAGCCCCCGCTTCTTTAGAATTGGAACACAACACCGATCACCGCGGAGGCGGCGATAAACACAATGGGGTGCAGCTTTTTCAGAGGCTTTACCTGGAGGCAGACAAAGACCGCTGCCGCCAGAACAATGCCCTTCCAGTGGAAGAAGTCCGCCGTCCCGAAGGCCACGCTGGTATTTACCAGGGCAATGGCGCATACCTCCACCAGAGCCGCCGTAATGAGGGCAGTGGAGGCGGGGCGAATGCCGTAAAACACCGCATCCACCCCACGGCTCTCCCGGAACTTTTTCAGGAATCCGGCAATGATGAGGATGACGATGATGGAGGGGCACACCAGCCCCAGGGTGGCGATGACGCCTCCCGGAATTCCGCCGGTTTGGAATCCCACATAGGTAGCCATGTTCACCCCCATGGGACCGGGGGTGGCTTCGGAAATGGCGATCATATTGGCCAGATCCCCGGCGGTGAACCAACCTGTACGGGCGCCGATATCAGTGAGGAAAGGGATGGTAGCCAAACCCCCGCCAATGGCAAACAGGCCCGCCTTGAAAAACTCAAAGAACAACTGAAGGTAGATCATGCTTTCAGCCCTCCCTTGGCGGCCCGGACGCACAGTCCGGCCGCCCCGGCCAGCACCACCAGCACGATGGGGGAGGTCACAAAGCCCATCACCGCCGCCAGAGCGGTGCCGGCAGGGAAGGTGACAAAGTTGCCCACCACTGCCAGAACGGCCACCACCACAAAGATGATCACGGTGGGCACATCCACCACTGTGCTCTTGCGCAGCTTGAGCACGCTGGACAGGATGAGGGCGCACACGCAGGCCCGCACACCATTGAAGGCGTGGATCACCACCGGCAGCTCGGCAAAGTTCTGAAGAAATGCCGCAATGAGCATGATGATGACCAGGCAGGGAAACACCAGCCCCAGGGTGGCTACTACGCCTCCCACCGGGCCTTTCAATTTATGGCCCACAAAGGTGGCGGTATTGACGGCGATAATGCCGGGGGTACACTGACCGATGGCAAAGTAGTCGGACATCTCCGCCTCAGTGGTCCAGTTTCGCTTCTCCACCAGCTCCCGCTGGAGGATGGGCAGCATGGCATAGCCTCCGCCAAAGGTACACACGCCAATTTTGGCGAAGGTCCAGAACAATTCGAAATAGAGGTTCACCTTACTCCAGACCCTCCAGTTCCTCCAGCCACAGAGAAGCCATGGCGTCGGAAGGCATCCGCCAGTCGCCCCGGGGGCTGAGGGCCACCGAGCCAACCTTGGGGCCGTCGGGCAGGCACGAGCGCTTGAACTGCTGGGAGAAGAACCGGCGATAGAAGTTCTTCAGCCACTTGAGGAGGGTGGAGCGGTCATAGCGCTTGCCCATGGCCTGCTCCGCCAGCCGCAGCGCCTTTCGGGGCCCGAAGCCCCAGCGGATGGCGTAGTAGAGGTAGAAGTCATGGAGCTCGTAGGGTCCCACCAGATCCTCGGTCTTTTGGGCAATCTGCCCCTCGATGGCTGGGAGCAGCTCGGGGGACACGGGGGTATCCAGAATATCCGCCAGCACGGTGGACAGCTGGGGGTCCTCCGCCTCCTTGTCGTCCGAGATAAAGCTGACCAGATGGCGCACCAGAGTCTTGGGGATACCGGCGTTGACGGCGTAGTTGCTCATGTGGTCGCCGTTGTAGGTACACCAGCCCAGGGCCAGCTCGGAGAGGTCGCCGGTGCCGATGACCAAGCCGCCGGTCTGGTTGGCGATGTCCATGAGCACCTGGGTCCGCTCTCTGGCCTGGCCGTTCTCAAAGGTCACGTCGTGGTCCTCCATGGACTGGCCGATGTCCTTGAAGTGGCGGCGCACCGCCTCCCCAATATCGATGGTTTTGAGGGTGCAGCCCAGCCGCTCAGCCAGCAGCACCGCGTTGGACTTGGTGCGGTCGGTGGTACCGAAGCAGGGCATGGTCACCGCAATGATATCGCTGGCAGGCCGGTCCAGCATCTCCATGGATACCGCGGTGATGAGCACCGCCAGGGTGGAGTCCAGGCCGCCGGACAGGCCCACCACCGCCGTCTTGGCGTGGGTGTGCTCCAGCCGCTTCTTCAGGCCCAGGGCGGCGGTATACAGGATCTCGTTGCACCGCTCCGCCCGGTCGCTCTGGTCCTGGGGCACGAAGGGGGTGGGGGACACGGGCCGGGTGAGATGGGTATCCGCCAGATCCATGTCAAAGGACATCCGCCAGCACTCCTGGGAAGGATCGGCCCGATAGGTATTCATCCGCTGGCGCTCGTAGACCAGCCGGTCCACGTCGATCTCGCTGATGGTGAGGCCGGTGGCAAACCGGCGCTCGGCCAGGATGGAGCCGTTCTCCGCCACAATGTTGTGGCCGGCAAAGACCAGGTCGGTGGTGGACTCCCCCTCCCCGGCATCGGCATATACATAGCCGCATACCAGCCGGCCGCTCTGGCCGGACACCAGCCCCCGGCGGTAGGCCGCCTTGCCCGCCAGTTCGTTGGAGGCCGACAGGTTCAGGATGATGGTAGCCCCCGCCCGGGCCAGGCGAATGGAGGGAGGCTCGGGGGCCCACAGGTCCTCGCAGATCTCCACGCCAATGACCAGATTGGGCATATCCGCGCAGGCAAACAGATCGTTGTTGGACAGGGATACCTCCTGGCCGCACAGGGGAATTCTGGTCTCCACCCCGGCCCCGGAGGCGAACCACCGCCCCTCATAGAACTCTCCGTAGTTGGGCAGGTAGGTCTTGGGCACCAGGCCCAAAATCTCTCCGCTCTGTATCACAGCGGCGCAGTTATACAGTTTGTTGTCCCATTTGTTCCATACGGGCAGACCAATGGCCGCCACCATATCCAGATTCTTGGTGGCCTCCAGAATGGTGGCCAGGCCCTCCTCCGCTCCTCTCAGCAGGGTGGGCTGAAGAAACAGATCGGCACAGGTATAGCCGGTGAGGCACAGCTCCGGCAGGGCCAGCACCTTCACGCCCTGCTTGTCCGCCTCCCGCATCAGAGTAAAGATCTGCTCCGCGTTATAACGGCAGTCGGCCACCCGGATTTTGGGGGTGCCGGCGGCTACTTTTACAAATCCATCGCGCATATCACGCGCCTCCTTCGCTCAGGATCTTTTTCTAGCGAATATGATACCCCAAACCGGTCCCGATTGCAACGTCTCCCAGGCCAGGAGAAACAAAACCCTGCTGAAACCCGGCAAAGGCCGGCTTCAGCAGGGTCTTTGTGAATTGGTCGGGGCTGCTCAGTCCCGATTCTCTCCCCGGTCGCGCCCCTGGCGCTTCCGGTCCGGGTTAAAATCGTTGGCCGCCATAATGTCTTGGAGCTCCTGCGTATATTTGCTGGAGGTATGGACTACAAAGGCGTCAGAGTCGATGGGGATACCCCGTTCGTCCATCTGCCGGATGCTCCAGATATACAGAGCGTCCAGCGCGGGGATGAGCTGCTCTCCACTGGGGGTGAGCACATACTCCACCTTGGGCGGAATGGTGTCGTAGGAGATACGGCGGATCAGTCCCGCCTCCACCAGCTCCCTCAACTGCTGGCTGAACACTTTCTCGGAAATGGGCAGAGCCTTCAACGTCTGGTTAAAGCGAATGCTCCCGTAGGTGTGGATCTCATGGAGGATGGTCATCTTCCACTTCCCGCCGATGCAGTGCAGCACATAGTGGTAGGGATTTGTCGGTGTGTCAAAATGATCGTTCCACACAAGCAGTTACCTCTTTCTCTTCCCGGATTTACGCAGAGGAGCCGCTCTGGCTCCACTGATATCATGATAACACAGCCGCCAGTTCACCACAAGATAGCAGTCCAGACTCCCGCGTTATGTATGCCAAAATTTTAACAAAAAATTTGTGCAGCTTTAACAACGGTGTATCATCCCGTCATCCGTTTTAGCTTTTTTGCACATTTTATTTTCGCCCCTTTTGTCCAATTTTACAACTTTCCGACACTTACCATTCGGTGGGTGCAAACCCGCAAGTTACCTACTTACATAATTGTGCGTATTGCACAAAAGCCGCGTCGTGGCTACACTATAACCAGACAAAGTGCTTAGGCCAAAGGGCCTGGCAGAGATCCCGAAAACATGAAATATTTTATTTAAAGGAGCGGATTTCAAATGGTTAAGCGTACTGTTGAGGAGCTCAAGACTTATGAGGCCGCCGGCCACTTCGGCTGCGTCGCCATGCGTATTCACGGCAAGGAAGAGACCGGTGCTGAGAAGTTCTGGGTTGGCGTTTCCACCTTCCTGCCCGGCGGCGGTGCTGAGTGGGCTTACGAGGACAACCCGCTGGAGAAGGTCTACTACGTTCTGGAGGGCGAGATGACCGTTACCGATAAGGACGGCAAGAAGTATGTCATCCACAAGAACGAGTCCATCTCCTTCCCCCCCAACGAGGGCCGCGGCCTGAAGAACGAGAGCAACCTGCCCGCCCGTATGCTGGTCATCATCAACTACCCCAACGCCTGATCCGGTTGCGGAACAGACATTTGACCACTCATTCGATATAAGGAGGAAATCATCATGGTTCCCGTGAAGAAGGATTTCGTTGAGAATATGTTCTCCGTTAAGGACAAGGTGGCCCTGGTCACCGGCGCTACCGGCGCTCTGGGCTGCGTGCTGGCTAAGGCTTACGGCTACGCCGGCGCCAAGGTCTTCATGACCGGCCGCAACGACGCCAAGCTGAAGGCTCTGGAGGACGAGTTCAAGGCTGAGGGCATTGACTGCGCTTACTTCGTGGCCGACCCCGCCAAGGAAGAGGATGTGGACGCTCTGGTGAAGGCCTGCGTGGCTCAGTACGGCTGCATCGACATCCTGGCTGTTTCTCACGGCTACAACAAGCCCCAGAACGTGCTGGATCAGTCTGTTGCCGACTGGCAGTACATCATGGACGCTGACTGTAAGAGCGTGTACATCGTGACCAAGTACGTTGCCCATCAGATGGTGGCTCAGTACGAGGCCGACAACACCAAGCGCGGCAAGATGGTCATCGTGACCTCTCAGCGTTCCAAGCGCGGCATGGCCGGCTACACCGGTTACTGCACCTCCAAGGGCGGCGCTGACCTGATGGTCTCCTGCCTGGCCTGCGACCTGTCCGCCAAGTACCACATCAACGTCAACTCCATCTGCCCCACCGTGTTCCGCTCCGACCTGACCGAGTGGATGTTCGATCCCGAGTCCGCCGTGTACAAGAACTTCCTGAACCGCGAGCCCATCGGCCGCCTGGGCGAGCCCGACGACTTCGTTGGCTACGCTCTGTTCCTGTCCTCCGACGCCTCCAACTTCATCACCGGCAGCAACTGCGACTGCTCCGGCGGTTACCTGGTGGTGTAATTTCCGCTTGACGGGAAGGACGGCATAACGCAATGAAGAACATTAAGAATATCCTGATCTGCGGCGCGGGCATGATGGGCAAGAACATCGGCTTCGTGTTCGCTTCCAACCCCGACTTCCAGGTGGGTATGTACGACCTGTACCCCACCGATGTGGAGGCCGGTATCCGTACCAACACTAAGCAGCTGGTGGAGAAGGGCGTCATCACCGAGGAGGAGCTGGCTGACCGGCTCTCCCGCATCTCCTTCACCAACGATATCGACAGCGACATCGTCAAGAACGCCGACTTCGTCATCGAGGCCGTGTTTGAGGACATGAAGATCAAGCGCGAGACCTTCGCCAAGCTGGAAGAGCGCTGCGCCGAGGACACCATCTTCTGCACCAACTCCTCCGTGATGAGCCCCAGCGAGATCTCCGCTGAGCTCAAGCACCGTGAGCGCTTCGTGGGCACCCACTTCTGGAACCCCGGCCACCTGATCCCCCTGGTGGAGGTGGTTAAGTCCGACGCTTCCTCCGACGAGACCGCTCAGACTGTCATGGAGGTCCTGCGCTCCGTGGGTAAGAAGCCCGTGCTGTGCAAGAAGGACGTCCCCGGCTTCATCGCCAACCGGATGCAGCACGCCCTGTGGCGTGAGGCCATCTCCATCGTGGAGAACGGCATCGCCGATGCCGCCACCGTGGACGAGGCGGTCCGCTACTCCTTCGGTCTCCGTCTGCCCCAGCTGGGCCCCATGGAGAACGCCGACATGGTGGGCACCGACCTGACCTACAATATCCACGACTACATCCTCCAGGACCTGGAGGATTCCCACAAGCCCTCTCCCCTGCTCAAGCAGCTGCGGGATGAAGGCAAGATCGGCTTCAAGACCGGCGAGGGCTTCCAGAAGTGGACTCCCGAGCAGGTGGCCAAGGCCAACGCCGATCTGAACGAGTACCTGATCCGGATGCTGTACGGCAAGTAAGACATCCGGCCTATCCACAAGCATTTGTATATTATTTAAGGAGGCACCTGTTATGGGTAAAGTTTATGTTGATCTGACCCACCCCTTCAGCGCTGAGATCCCCCGCTGGCCCTACTTCGACAAGCCCGAAATCACCAACGCTCACACCATGGCCAAGGGCGGCGTTCTGACTTCCAAGATCACCTGCACCATGCACACCGGCACCCACTGCGACGCTCCCCGTCACGTCATGGAGTACGAGTTCGACGGCCGCCGCGCTCGTTACACCCACGAGATGCCCATCGACGCCTACACCGGCGAGGCTGTTGTGCTGAAGCTGGACGTGGAGCCCTGGACCCTGATCACCGACAAGCACCTGGACGAGGCCTGCAAGAAGTGGGGCGTGGATCCCGCTTCCCTGAAGGGCAAGGTTCTGTGCCTGAACACCGGTATGCACCGCCTGTTCGACGACTCCAAGGCTTACTATCACTACGCCATCGGCACCGGCATCGACGCCGGCAAGTGGTTCGTGAAGCACGGCGTGAAGTGCGTGGCTATGGACGGCCAGGCTCTGGATCACCCCCTGCACACCGCCATGGGCAACAACGGCATGACCCGCATGAACCTGCTGGGCGCCACCGGCAAGCCCATCACCGAGGAGTACAAGGAGCTCTTCGGCGAGGAGGCCTATGCTGAGTTCGATAAGTTCGAGTACATCCGCATCCACGGCCAGGCCGCTTACGACGAGAAGTTCGGCGAGCTGGAGAACCTGGGCGTGTGGGGCACTTGGGAGCCCTGCCACAAGGAGATGCTGGGCCACGGCATCGTGGGCGTTGAGAACCTGGGCGGCGATCTGGACAAGATCAAGCCCGGCACCGTGTTCCAGTTCTTCTGCTTCCCCCTGCGCTGGTACATGGGCGACGGCGCCATGTCCCGCTGCGTGGCTTACATCGACGAGGAGAACATCGATCCCTCCGTGCCCGACCGCACCTACAAGTACGGCGGCACCGGCTATGCCGATGAGGACGGCCACGGCGCCAGCGGTCTGGAGTATATGCAGAAGCTCTTCAACCGCAACAAGTAATCCTTTGTTCCAATAACTTTCCTAATTCCCTTCCATCCCATTCCATGCCGAACGTAAAGCGGCGGGCAGTCGCCCGCCGCTTTATGCGGTATCCTGATTCAGAAAGGACTTTGAACGATCATGGCTGATCTGAAGAATAAGACTATTATCACCGTGGCCACCACCGGTGCCTGGCCCACCAAGGAGAACAACCCCAACGTGCCCATGACCCCCGCTGAGATCGCCGAGGACGTGTACGCCTGCTGGAAGGCCGGCGCCGCTGTGGCTCACCTGCATATGCGCGACGACCAGGGCAAGGGCACCATGGACAAGGAGAAGTTCCGCCAGACCGTGGAGCTGCTCCGCTCCAACCACCCCGACTGTGACATCATCCTCAACATGACCACCTCCGGTGACCTGAACGCCACCGACGAGACCCGCCAGATCCACCTGAAGGAGCTGCGCCCCGAGATGGGTTCCTACGACTGCGGCTCCATGAACTGGCTGCACACCTCCCTCTTCCTCAACCCCCCCGCCTTCCTGGAGGAGCTGGGCAAGAATATGCAGGAGTGGGGCGTCAAGCCCGAGATCGAGGCCTTTGACCCCGGTATGATTGCCAACGCCCAGTACTACCTGAAGAAGGGCGTCCTCAAGGGGCCCCTCCACTTCCAGTTCTGCATGGGCTGCGCCAACGGCATCCCCGGCACCATGAAGAACCTGATCTTCATGAAGGAGACCATGGAGTCCCTGTGCCCCGGTTCCACCTGGAGCTGCTTCGGCGTGGGTCACTCCGCCATGACCATGCTGTATGGTGCTGTGGCCCTGGGCGGCCACATCCGCGTGGGCATGGAGGACAACGTCATGTACGCCAAGGGTCAGCTGGCTCAGAGCAACGTCCAGTTTGTGGACCGCGCCCGCCGCGTCATCGAGGAGTTCGGCAAGCAGGTTGCCACGCCCGCCGAGGCCCGCGAGATCCTCAGCCTGAAGTAATTTCACAAGATTTCCTGCAAAAGGACCGGGAGCATACCGACGCGGTGGAGCCGCGCCGGTTTCCCGGTCCTTTTCTTATTTTTATCAGTTGTCCTCTCCGTGAGGCCCGTAGCGCCTCTGTACGCCGCTTTTCCATCCCGCGTATAGAATGACTCATTTGGCTTTTTCCGCGTTTACAGCGCCTTCACGCTCTTTCTGAACACATTGCACAATGACCAACTGTACCGCTTGCTTTTGTGCGTTTTTTTGCGCCGCCCTCATGTTATGCAGGTTTGCCGCCATACGCCTCCAAATTTTATATCCGAAATTTGTGCATACTGAACATTCTATATTTTATACTAAAATTTATTCGCACCTCTTTGTCAAATCTTTAACTATCATTTTATGTAGTTTATACAAAATCAGGCACTTACTTCTTGGTTACTGTGCACTTATTGGTTAGTAACTCACCAACTTGTGGGGATTGCACAAAAGCCTCCAAATCGATAAAGTATAGCTGCAACAAGGAATGGACTTGCCGGCACTTGTCCTGATCCAAACCATTTAGAGATGAGGGAAAATAAATGGCGAAACAAAATCTCCGCGACGGAAACAAGAATTCCGTCGTCAACTTCGGCGCAGGCTGGGTCGTCATCATCTATTGCCTGCTGATGTTTTTCCTGTACGTTGGTATGTGCAACGACGGCGCTAACATCACAGCCCCCAACGTAGCCGCCCGCCTGGGCCTGGAGCAGGGCGACATCATGAATATGAACTCCCTGGCTGGTATCATCGGCGTGGTGTTTTTCATCGTGGTGGGCCAGATCAACCGCAAGGTTGGCGCCCGCATTACCTCCGGCGTGTGCTGTATTATCTCCGGTATCACCTACATCATTGCCTGCAGCGCTCCCAACATTGCCGTATATACCATTGCCATGTGCTTCGTGTACGGCAGCATCATGTCCGCCGGTTATGTGGCTGGCGGCACCCTGGTTGCTACCTGGTTTCCCAAGAAGAAAGGCGTGGTCATGGGCTACACCACCATGGGCCACAACTTCGCTTCCGCTTTCTATGTGCAGCTGGTTGCCATCCTGATTGCCCCCACCGCTGTTGCCACCAGCGTGGGCGGCGCTGACCTGTCCAACGTGGGCGCAAACTTCCCCGGCGGCATCGTGCCCATCGGCATCGCCGCCATCGTACTCGGCATTCTGGGTATGCTCTTTATCCGCAACACTCCCCAGGAGCGCGGCATCAACCCCGACAACGTCTCCGACGAGGTCTACAAGAACGAGTACGATACCACCGACGCCGTGGAGGGCGACGGCGGCTGGACCACCGGCAAGCTGCTGGCCACCAAGGAGCTGTGGCTGGCTGCTATCACCACCGGTTTCTTCCAGATCTGCTCTGTGGGCGTTATGAGCCAGCTGGTGACCCGTAACATTCAGCTGGGCTTCACTCCCCAGGCCGCTATGAACGTCATGACCATCCTGGCCCTGGGCGGTGTGGTCGGTTCCTGGATCATCGGCATCATCGATGACAAGATCGGCACCAAGAAGACCATGGTTGGCTTCGGCATCTGGTATGCCATCGCCCTGCTGTGCAACTTCGGCGCCACTGACAGCTCCTCCCCCCTGGTGTACGTCTCCCTGTTCATGATCGCCATGGGCATCGGCGGCTCCGCCAACTTCACCACCTCCCTTCCCACCTCCATCTTTGGCCGTCAGGGCTTCGATAAGGTGAACAGCGTGATCTTCCCCATCCAGGGCGCTATCACTGCTCTGTGCTTCCTGGTCAACGGCATGGTGCAGAAGATGACCGGCGGCGAGATCAAGATGGCTTATCTGGTGTTCGCCGGCGTGGCTCTGGTCAACGTGGTGCTGGTGCTCATCGTCAACGAGCATCGCTTCAACCGCGACTGGAAGGCCGCTCACCCCGGCAAGTAAGTTTACCCCCTCTTGGGCGCGCCGCAGAAACTGCGGCGCGCCCCTTTGCTGTTCAGACACCAAAAAGCCCCGGCCATACGACCGGGGCTTTTTGGGTGTGTGTTGTGTGTGTTGCAAAGGTGTTGGAGAGGGATAAGAGAGGAATTGGTTTGGGAGGATGGTCTCGCTTGTGATTCATTTCTGAATCTGTTTGTATCATACCCTGTAAATAAGGCCAAATCGTGTATTCATTGTGAATAAACTGTTAATTTCAATTCCCATATTTTTCTCTCACCTGTTCATCAATTCTCTCCCCGATTTTGGCTTGACAGCCGTGGGGTTTGGTGCTATAGTTTCGTTGTTAAAATGGCAAAGACGGAGAAGAAACCGCGCAGCGGCGGACAGAGAGGAGCCCATTTGGTGGAAGGGTTCCACGACACGCAGCGGCCGTACCACTCCTGAGCCGCCCGGGACGACCGGGCCGGGGCTTTCCCGTTATAGAAAGTCACAAGCGGCATGAAGTCACGCTGCGCGCCCTCCGCGACGGCGCCTAAGTCCTGCGACTGCGCAAAACACCAAAAAGCCCTTTTGCTTTTTGGTATTTCGCTTCGCTCCGGCCTTAGTCACCTGCTCCCGGGCGCCTCCGCGCTCTATGCAAGCAGGGTGGAACCGTGGGACGTTTCTTACGCCTCACCCCTGACTGACAGGGGTGAGGCGTTTTCTTTACCCTCCGCCCCAATTTACAAGGAGGTTTTATTTATGTCCGAAGAAGTCAAGAACGAATTTACCTTTGAGAACCCTGAATACCGCCAGACCTATTGGCACACCTGCTCCCATGTGATGGCTCAGGCTGTGAAGCGCCTGTGGCCCGAGGTAAAGCTGGCCATCGGTCCCGCCATTGAAGAGGGCTTCTACTACGATATGGACGCCCCCTTTTCCTTCACCCCCGAGCATCTGGAGCAGATCGAGGGCGAGATGCGGAAGATCTGCAAGGAGAAGCTGAAGCTGGAGCGGTTCGAGCTGCCCCGGGCCGAGGCCCTCAAGCTGATGGAGGAGAAGGGTGAGCCCTTCAAGGTGGAGCTCATCAACGACCTGCCTGAGGATGCGGTGATCTCCTTCTACAAGCAGGGCGAGTTTACCGACCTGTGTGCCGGTCCCCACCTGGACTCCACCGGCCGCATCAAGGGCAATGCCATCAAGCTCACCGCCTGCAACTCCGCCTACTGGCGGGGCGACTCCAACCGGGAGACCCTCCAGCGCATCTACGGCATCGCCTTCCCCAAGAAGGACGAGCTGGACGCCTGGCTGAAGCAGCGTGAGGACGCCCTCAAGCGGGACCACAACAAGCTGGGCCGTGAGCTGGGCTACTTCACCACCGTGGATGTGATCGGTCAGGGTCTGCCCATCATCCTGCCCAAGGGCGCCCGCACCATTCAGGTGCTCCAGCGCTGGGTGGAGGACGAGGAGCAGAAGCGGGGCTACCTGCTGACCAAGACCCCCTACATGGCCAAGCGGGAGCTGTACAAGATCTCCGGCCACTGGGACCACTATCTGGACGGTATGTTCGTGCTGGGCGATCCCCACGACGAGGAGAAGGAGTGCTTCGCCCTGCGGCCCATGACCTGCCCCTTCCAGTACCAGGTGTTCCTGAACCGTGGCCGCAGCTACCGTGACCTGCCCATGCGTCTGGGCGAGACCTCTACCCTGTTCCGCAATGAGGACTCCGGCGAGATGCACGGCCTGATCCGTGTCCGCCAGTTCACCATCTCCGAGGGCCACCTGATCCTCCGTCCCGAGCAGTTGGAGCAGGAGTTTAAGGGCTGCCTGGACCTGGCCAAGTACTGCCTGGGCACCGTGGGCCTGCTGGACAAGTGTACCTTCCGCTTCTCTCAGTGGGACCCCGCCAACCCCAACAACAAGTACGAGGGCACCGCCGAGCAGTGGGAGACCGCTCAGAAGGTCATGGGCCAGATCCTGGACGACCTGGGCGTGGAGTACACCATCGGCATTGACGAGGCCGCCTTCTACGGCCCCAAGCTGGACATCCAGTACAAGAACGTGTTCGGCAAGGAGGACACCCTGGTCACCATCCAGATCGATATGCTGCTGGCCAAGCAGTTCGGCATGGAATATGTGGACGCCGACGGCCAGAAGAAGACCCCCTATATCATCCACCGTACCTCTCTGGGCTGCTACGAGCGCACCCTGGCCTACCTGCTGGAGGAGTACGCCGGCGCCCTGCCCACCTGGATGTCCCCCGAGCAGATCCGCATCCTGCCCATCACCGACCGCGCCGCCGAGTACAGCTATGAGCTGAAGAACAAGCTGTTTGCTCAGGGCTTCCGCGTGGAGGTGGACGAGCGCAACGAGAAGATCGGCAAGAAGATCCGTGAGGCCCAGTTGGAGAAGGTCCCCTATATGCTGGTCATCGGCGACAAGGAAGTGGAGAGCGGCGAGGTGGCCGTCCGCAACCGCAAGGGCGAGCAGACCGTCATGGCCTTCGATACCTTCGTGGAGAAGCTGAAGGAGGAAGTGGACGCCAAGTCCATCCAGCAGCAGCTGTAATTTCATTGGGCCTGTTGCAAAATGTGCAGCTCGCACAAAGACCCGTCATTCCGAGAAAAACGGCCGCCCACCGGGCGGCCGTTTTTCGTGGGAATCCGTCCCTTTTGCCGGGTAAACGGATTGCCACGCCAGTGTGCGCACTGGCTCGCAATGACAGGTTTGTGCAAAACAGTTATTTTGCAACGGGCCCGGACGGCCGTAAAGGCCGCCCCTACAGGGTCTCCCCGGTCAACGCAATCCGGCGAAAAAATCACCATATTCCGCTTGAAAAATCTCTTTCATCGCCACAAGTTCGCTCACCTTGATATTCATGCGGTTGGTTTCCAGCTTGGCATAGGTGCTTTTGGAGATATTCAGACCCTCAGCTGGAGTTTCGCCACCACCTGATCCTGGGTCATGCCCACGCCTCGCCGCAGGGTTTGAATATTATGTCCGATATCCAGATCCGGTCGAATCTTCTGCATGGTTCCACCTGCCCCTATAATATGGTAAATCACCGTTCCCACATAGTAGGGGCGACCCTTGTGGTCGCCCGCTCAGTATATAAAAAGAGCCCCGACGAGGCGCTGCGCGAAGCGGCACCCCGCCGGGGTTCTCTTTCCTTCTCAATCAGAAATCCGCGTTGCCCACCGTTCTGGGATGCAGCTCCACGTCGCGGATGTTGGACACGCCGGTGAGGTACATGACCATCCGCTCGAAGCCCAGGCCGAAGCCGGCGTGGCGGCAGGAACCGTAGCGCCGCAGGTCCAGGTACCACCAGTAGTCCTCGGGGTTCATGCCCAGCTCCTTGATGCGGCTCTCCAGCAGCTCCAGGCGCTCCTCACGCTGGGAACCTCCAATGATCTCACCGATGCCGGGCACCAGACAGTCGGCGGCAGCCACGGTCTTGCCGTCGTCGTTGAGGCGCATATAGAAGGCCTTGATGTCCTTGGGGTAGTCGGTGACAAACACGGGGCGCTTGAAGATCTGCTCGGTGAGGTAGCGCTCGTGCTCGGTCTGCAGGTCGCAGCCCCACTCCACCTTGTAGTCGAACTTGTCGTTGTTCTGCTTGAGCAGCTCCACCGCCTCGGTGTAGGTGACGCGGCCAAAGTCGGAGTTGGCCACGTGCTCCAGCCGCTCCTTCAGGCCCTTGTCCACGAAGGAGGAGAAGAAGTTCATCTCATCGGGGCACTTCTCCATAACGGTGTTGATGATATACTTGATCATGGCCTCGGCGGTGTCCATATAGTCGTTCAGGTCAGCGAAGGCCATCTCAGGCTCGATCATCCAGAACTCAGCGGCGTGGCGCTGGGTGTTGGAGTTCTCCGCCCGGAAGGTAGGACCGAAGGTGTACACGTTGCCGAAGGCCATGGCGAAGTTCTCGGCGTTGAGCTGGCCGGATACGGTGAGGTTGGCCTTCTTGCCGAAGAAGTCCTTGGTATAGTCCACAGTGCCGTCCTCGTTCTTGGGCACGTTCTGGAGGTCCAGAGTGGTGACCTGGAACATCTCGCCGGCGCCCTCACAGTCAGAGGCGGTGATCAGCGGAGTCTGGGCGTACACAAAGCCCCGGTCCTGGAAGAAGCAGTGGATGGCGTGGGCGGCCACGGAGCGCACCCGGAAGGTGGCGGAGAACAGGTTGGTGCGGGGCCGCAGGTGCTGGATGGTACGCAGGTACTCCACGCTGTGGCGCTTCTTCTGCAGGGGGTAGTCAGGAGTGGAGGTGCCCTCCACCTGGATCTTGGCAGCCTTGATCTCCAGGGGCTGCTTGGCCTCAGGGGTCAGGACCACGGTGCCGGTGACGATGAGGGCGGCCCCCACGTTCTGACCGGCGATCTCCTTATAGTTGTCCAGCACATTGGCGTCCAGGACCACCTGCAAATTCTTGAAGCAGGAGCCGTCGTTCAGCTCCACAAAGCCGAAGCTCTTCATATCACGAATGGTACGGGCCCAGCCGCAGACGGTGATCTCTTTGCCGCCGAACTGCTCCTGGTCCGCAAAAATCTGTGCGATTTTGGTGCGTTCCATTTCCATTTCCCTCGATTCGTAAAATTTAACCTCAGTGGGCACTAGTATATCATTTTTCTTCGATTTTGCAAGGGGTTGCGGGCAATTCTCCCGCCAGAAGGTCCCCGAAAATCAGCTTTTCCTGCTCCGCTGCGCCCACGGACCGGTCCCGGAACTGGTAGAGCGCCCAGCCCAGCACCGCCAGAGCCGCCGCCAGGGCGTACTCCAGGCCGCTGAGGCCCCCTGGACTCATGGGCAGCAGGATGTTGCCCGCCAAAAAGGCCGAGGCCAGAACGCCAAACACCGCCGTCACCCTCCCGCCGGGCATGGACACCGGCCGGCGGAGACCGGCGCGGGTTTTCCGCAGCCACAGCACGGCGGCGAAGGACATGACCCACATGACGATGGTGGTGAGGGAGGCCACGTTGATGAAGGGGATGAAGAACAGCTTGCCGGTGAAGGGGGTAAGCACCACGAAGGCGGCGGTGAAGCAGATGCACCGCACCGGCGTGCCGTATTTGGGGTGTAGGACGGCAAACTTCCGGGACACCAGTGCGAAGCGGGACAGGCCGTAGAGCATCTGTGCGGAGGAGTAGAGGGTGGAGTTCATCACGCCCACCGCCCCCACAAAGGCGGTAACCAGGAACAACAGCCGCACCCAGGGCAGGCCGGTGATGGACACCAGCACGTCCGCAAAGGGGGCGGTGCGGCCCACCGCCTCGGTCCAGGGCATACAGCCCGCCACAGCGGTGGACACCAGGCACAAAATACCGGTGACCAGGATCAGGCAGGTGATGAGGGCGGCTCCCGCCTTGCGGGCGGCGGGGCCGGTGGCGTCGGCGGCGGCCTTGGACACCGTCTCCCACCCGGCCACCGAGAACACCAACAGGGAGAGCAGGGAGGCCGAACCGGCAAAGTCAAACTCCATTCCTCCGTCCGAAGCATACACTGCCGGGTCGAAATGGGCAAAGCACACCGCCAGCCCGACGGCGCACATGACCAGCAGCACCACCGTGGCGATCTTGGCCAGGGAGGCGCACACATTGGCCCCCTTGATCTGCACCCACAGGATGGCCCCCGCCAGCAGCAGCTGGAGAATGAGATTGGGCAGGGTCACCGGGAAGTCCCCCACATGGTAGAGGACGGCGGTCTCCTTCAGAGCGGGAAACAGCTCGTCCAGCAGGGAGATGGCAGCCAGATCCACCCAGCAGAACACGATGGTGTTCATGAGGATGCCCGCCCAGCCCACGGCAAAGCCCCCCCTGGGTCCGAAGGCGGCGTAGGAGTACACCACCTCGCCTCCCGGCAGGGGGAACATGGGGATGGCCTCCATGTAGGCGAAGGCAAAAGGCAGTTCAATGATGATGCACAAAAGAAAGGCCACCGCCAGATTCAGTGGCCCGCCCGCCGTATCCAGCCAGGTGCCGGTAAGCAGCAGCCAGCTGGTGCCCAGCATACAGCCGATGCCCATGGCCACCAGGCCGAAAAAGCTGATGGACTTTCCACCTGTTTTTCCCATCCAGATCCCTCATTTTATGTCAGATAGGCCTATTATAACACGTTGTAGGGCGCTTTCAACCTCCGCCCTTCCCTTTCTTTTCCTCCCGGGGCCAGGCCCCCGCCGCCACTCCCAGCAGGGAGAAGGCCACGGCAATGCCGCAGAAGAGGAGCAGTACGATATAGTCATGGTGGTAGAGCTGGAAAACAGCGGCAAAGGTCCCCGCCCCGCACAGTACCGGGTAGAGAGGGCAGAAACCCCGACGTTTGCCCAGGAACATCCCCACAGCCAGGCAGCCAATGGGCAGCAGCACCTGAGCGTAGATGGCGCCGCTCAGCAGGGGCATACCGCTGCCCTCCAGCTGTCGGAGCAGCCAGGGCACCCCCAGGCAGAGCGCCAGGGCAACAGGCACATAGGGCAGGGTCTCCCGCCACTTCAAAAACGATGGACCGCGACACTTCATGCCTCTCCCTCCTTTGATTCCCATGATAACGAAAACAGGGCCGTCTGTCCACAGTTTTCGGACAGACGGCCCCGCTGTATGGAACTTTGGTTCAGGAAATGGCTTCAATTTGGGCGTTGAGGACCTCCACATCTGGCTGGCCCACCAGGTCGTTGGTAAGGCCGTACTCCTGCTTCAGGGACAGGATACGGTAGACGCTCTCATCCAGCCGTTCCATAGAGATGCGGCCGGCGTCCACCGCCGAGAGCAGGGCGTCCCGGGCGGCGGTGAGGTTGTCCGCCTCATGGCACACCAGCAGCAGGTCGCACCCGGCCTCCACCGCCAGAACGGCGGCCTCCCCCATGCCGTAGGTATTGGAGATGGCGCCCATGGTCAGATCGTCGGTACACACCACCCCGTCAAAGCCCATCTCCTGCCGCAGTAGGCCGTCCACCACCTTTGGGGACAGGGAGGCGGGCAGGTCGGCGTCGATCCGGGTCATGAGGATATGAGCCACCATGACGCAGGGGGTTCCCTGGTCAATGGCCTCCTGGAAGGGGATCAGCTCAAATTCCTTCAGCTGCTCCACCGTCTTGTCCACCACCGGCAGGTCTACATGGGAGTCGGTGCTGGTATCCCCGTGGCCGGGAAAGTGCTTGACCACCGGGATCACACCCCCCTGCTCCAGTCCCTCGTTCACCGCCAGCCCCGCCCGGGTCACCGTGTCGGGGTCGCTGCCGTAAGCCCGGTCCCCAATGACGGTGTTGTCCGGGTTGGACCAAATGTCCAGGCAGGTGGAGAAGTCCAGATTGAAGCCAAATGCGGCGCACTGGGCGGACAGCACCTTCCCCCGCTCCAGAGGATCGCCTCCGCCGGCGATATAGTCATAGGCGGAGGGCAGGTCGTCCACCTCCGGGGGCATCCGGTCCACCCGTCCCCCCTCCTGATCCACGCACAGGAAGAGGGGGATGTTGTCGCCGTTGAGCGCTTTCAGTTCGTTGGTCAGGTCCGCCAGCTGGTTGGCGCTCTCCACGTTCCGGCCAAAGAGGATCACGCCGCCCACCTGGTAGTCCTGGACCGCCTGAAGGCCATCCTCACCGGCCCCAGTTCCCCCGATGCCCGCCACCAGCAGCTGGCCCACCTTCTCTTCGGTGGTCATGGCCGCCAGAGCCTCCGTCACCGGGTCAGGGGTGGGGGTAGGCTC